>NZ_CAJMDQ010000012.1 GCF_905212195.1 uncultured Anaerotignum sp.
GAAGCCAATATCGTCATGGCGGCAAGCTGGTGGGGCAAGATTAAGACAAC
The DNA here is from genome assembly GCF_905212195.1 of uncultured Anaerotignum sp. Taxonomy (GTDB): domain Bacteria; phylum Bacillota; class Clostridia; order Lachnospirales; family Anaerotignaceae; genus Anaerotignum. Next base: position 51 of record NZ_CAJMDQ010000012.1, read on the forward strand.
CACACAGATGATTATGATCATTCTGGTACTGCTGCATCTGCCTTTTGCGGCAATGCCCATGATCGAAAACATTCTGGTGGGTCTGGCAGTATTCTTTACCATTGTATCCGGGGCGGATTATATCATTAAAAATAAACAGGTTCTGAAAGGATAATCTATGGGAAAAATCAGAATGGCAACGGCGGCAGATACCAAAGCGATTTTGGATATCTACGCTCCTTATATCGAACATACCAATGTTACCTTTGAATATGTGGTGCCCACAGAAGCGGAGTTTGCTGGCAGAATCGAGGAGATTCTGGAGAAATATCCCTATCTGGTCTATGAAGAAGATGGTGTCATCGGCGGCTATGCCTATGCCCATCAGTTCATGGTGCGGGCGGCTTCCCAGTGGGGCGCAGAGCTTTCTGTGTATCTGGCACCTGCTTTCCAGAAAAAAGGATTGGGCAAAGCCTTTTATCGGGCACTGATGGATATTCTGCGCCTCCAGAATGTGGAAAAGGTCTATGGCTGTATCGAAGCCACCAACCGTGCCAGTTATGTACTCCACACCAGCCTTGGCTTTGTGGAAACAGCGGTATTTCCTCGCTGTGCTTTCAAGCATGGCAAATGGCTGGGACTCATGTGGCTGGAAAAACCTATGGTGGAACGGCGGGAACCACTGCCTTTCCAGAAGGTATGGGATGTGGACGAAGAAAAAATTGCGGAGATTTTGGAGAATCGCTCCAAAGAAGTACGCAGTTAAAACAGACGGAAATCAGAATGTATCTGGTTTCCGTTTTTTTCTTGGGGAAATTGCAATTTCCATTTCTTTTCGGTACAATGATACCAGTATGACCCAAAAGGAGGAATGGTTTTGGAACGGCAGATTACATGGACAAACAATGGCATTGGCATCATAGAAGCGGAACAGCGGCAGGGAATCGCGCCTGCGTTTTTGGCAGAGGAAGTTGTGGAAAAAATTGCGGCATTTCATAGTTCTGTACCCGGTTACGCAGTGACACCTCTTGCGGAACTGTCTGCAAGGGCAAAGGAACTGGGACTGGGGAACCTTTTTGTGAAGGATGAATCCCACCGCTTTGGACTCAATGCTTTCAAAGGATTGGGCGGCGTTTATGCTGTTTCCAAAGTCATTTGCGAAAAATTGGGGCTGGATTTGGAAAAAGCAGATTTTTCTCAGATTTGCTCCGAAGAAAATAAGGAAAAAATTAAAGACATGGTGTTCATCACTGCTACCGATGGCAACCATGGCAAAGGCGTTGCTTGGGCGGCGAAAAAATTCGGCTGTCAGGCTTATGTGTATATGCCCAAAGGCACTGTGGAAAGCCGCGTGCAGGCAATCCGTGATGTGGGTGCCACAGAAGTTCTGGTGACAGATTATTTCTACGATGATACTGTCCGCATGGCAAACAAAAGAGCGGAAGAAAACGGCTGGACCATGGTGCAGGATACGGCTTGGGAAGGCTATGAAAAAATCCCCACTTACATCGTGCAGGGCTATACCACATTGGCAAAAGAAGCAGTGGAACAGCTCAAGGAAAAAGGCGTAGACGCACCGGATTTGGTGATTTTGCAGGCTGGCGTTGGTGCTTTCGCTGGCGGGGTGCTGGGATATCTGGTAAATCATTACGGCGAAAAACTGCCGAAAGTCATCATTGCGGAACCTGATACGGTAGCTTGTATTTTTGAATCAGCAAAGATCAATGACGGCAAACCTCATGCGTCTACAGGCAGCTGCGAAACAGTCATGGCTGGGCTGAACTGTGCGGAACCTTGTCTGGTGACTTATCCTACTCTGCGGGACTTCCCTGTGGCTTATGCCGCTTGCCCTGACTTTGTGACAGAAGAAGGTATGTGGCTGCTGGGGAAACCTTTGGCAGGGGACGACAAAGTCGTTTCCGGGGAATCCGGCGCCGTTGGTATGGGACTTTTGTATGAATTGACTCAGAATCCAGATTTGGCGGAAATCAAAGCCAGACTGGGACTGAATGAAAATAGTGTGGTACTCCTCATCAGCACCGAAGGCAATACAGACCCTGACCATTACGCAGAGGTGCTGGCAAAAGAAACCTTGTAAGAAAGGTAAAAGAGGCGTATCATATCATAAGATAACTTTTTGGAGGTGCAGAAATGAAAGCAGAAATCATTGCAGTAGGAACGGAGATCCTGCTGGGAGATATTTTGAATACAAATGCCCAGTATTTGTCCAAAGAACTGGCACAGCTGGGGATTGAAGTTTATTTTCAGACAGTGGTAGGGGATAATCCCAAACGCCTGAAAGATACCATTTTTCAGGCATTTTCCCGTGCTGATCTGATCATCACCACTGGTGGACTTGGCCCCACAGAAGATGACCTGACAAAAGAAACAGCGGCGGAATATTTCGGGGAAGAACTGGTGCTGGATGAAAGAGCACTGGGCAGAATCGAAAAATATTTCAAGCGCACAGGCAGAACCATGACAGAAAACAACCGGAAACAGGCTATGGTACCTAAGGAACATGGCATTGTGCTCTACAATGATAACGGCACTGCCCCTGGTATCATCATGGAGAAAAACGGCAAAATCATTGCTATGCTGCCTGGGCCTCCCAAGGAAACTATGCCCATGTTTGAAAATCAGGTAAAACCTTATTTGCAGAAAAAACAAGAATATACTTTTGTTTCCGAAATCCTGCGTGTAGCAAGTGTAGGGGAAAGCGCCATGGAAACACTGGTGAAAGATATCATTGATGCCCAGACAAACCCCACCATTGCGCCTTACGCAAAATACGGCGAATCCATCCTGCGTATCACAGCAAAGGCAAAATCTGAGGAAGAAGCTCACGAACTCATTGCACCTGTGAAAGCGGCTCTGAGAGAACGTCTGGGTAATGCTGTTTATGCCGAAGGAGAAACCAATATGCAGACCGTTGTGGCACAGATGCTTCTGGATGGGAAAAAGACCATTGCTGTGGCGGAATCCTGCACCGGCGGTTTGGTGACTTCCGCTCTGGTGGAATATCCCGGCATTTCTGAAGTGCTGCTGGAAGGCTGTGTCACATACACCAATGAAGCGAAAATGCATCGTTTGGGTGTGAAAGCAGAAACACTGGACAAATATACCGCAGTGAGCAGAGAAGTAGCGGCAGAAATGGCAGAAGGGGTAGCAAAAACCAGCGGAGCGTCCATTGGCGTTTCCACCACAGGCATTGCCGGCCCTGACGGTGGTACAGAAGAAAAACCTGTGGGTCTGGTTTACATTGGCATTCATGTGAACGGCAAAACAACGGTGACAGAATACCGCTATACAGGCAAACGGAACCAGATTCGGGAACGTGCCGCTTTCTATGCACTGGATTTATTGCGGAAGGCGTTGCAGGATGAAGCATAAGGGAGATTTGCTGCTGTTTCTGGCAGCGTTCATCGGCGGCAGCGGCTTCATCAGCAGCAAATATCTGTTGGATTGGGGCTATACCCCTTATCAGGTGATTTTCGGCAGATTTTTGGTGGCAGCCCTTTGTCTGGGAATTTTTTACTGGAAAGCATGGAAAAATATCACCAAAGCAGAATGGAAAGTGGGCAGCATATTGGGCTTGCTTTTGGCGGCGACATTTCTGCTCCTGACTTTGGGATTGCAGTATACAACGCCGTCCGTCAATGCCTTTTTGTGCAACACACAGGCGGTGGTAGTGCCTTTTATCTGCTGGTTTGCTTTCCGGCAGAAACCGGCAGCCAGCGTGATTTTAGCAGCAGTGGTGACAGTCATCGGTGTTGCCATGCTGTCTGTGACAGATGGACTGCGGCTGGACTTAGGTGCGGTGCTGTCCTTTGGAGCATCCATCGCTTTTTCCCTGCAAATGGCGCTCATGGGGCGGATGATTGCCGCTTGTGATTCGGTACATATTGCTTTGGTGGAAAATGCGGTGGTGGCAGTCCTTGCGTTCTTCATTTCCCTCATTATGGGTGGAGATGTGCCGCCCCTTTCTCTGGGAGCGGTGGGGAATTTCCTCAATGCAGGTATCCTCTGCACAGGGGTGTATTTTGTGCTCCAGTCTGTGGGACAGCGGTATACCTCAGCCAGCAAAACAGCCCTTATCATCACAACGGAATCTATTTTTGCGGCAGTGATTTCCGCGCTGCTTTATGGAGAACGGCTGACCCTCCGGGGATATGTGGGCTGTATCCTGATTTTTGGGGCAGTATTGTTGGCGGAAGCCCCTTTGGGACGCAAAAAAGCGGTTGACAGTCCCGGTAAAATCGAGTAAAATGAGAACATAAGTTCGATTTATTTGGAAAGGTGGTTGCGGCATGGCAGCAGCAAAAGCAAAAGACAGCAAAGATGAAATCAAATTTGAAGATAAACAAAAAGCATTGGACGCGGCTCTGAGCCAGATTGAAAAACAGTTCGGCAAAGGTGCCGTTATGAAACTGGGTGACGACAGCGCAAAAATGAATGTGGAAGTGGTTCCCACAGGCTCTTTGAGTCTGGATATCGCCCTGGGTGTGGGCGGTGTGCCTAAGGGCAGAATCATCGAAGTATATGGCCCAGAATCTTCCGGTAAAACAACCGTTGCCCTGCATATGGTAGCGGAAGTGCAGAAACGTGGCGGCATTGCCGGCTACATCGACGCGGAACACGCGATGGACCCTACTTACGCAAAGGCTTTGGGTGTAGATATTGACAATCTGTATATTTCCCAGCCTGACGACGGCGAACAGGCGCTGGAAATCGCAGAAACTATGGTACGCAGCGGCGCTATCGACATTGTTATCGTGGACTCTGTTGCGGCTCTGGTTCCCCGTGCGGAAATCGAAGGGGAAATGGGGGATTCCCATATGGGCTTGCAGGCAAGACTCATGAGCCAGGCTCTGCGGAAACTGACTGGTATCACCAAAAAATCCAATTGTACTGTGGTATTCATCAACCAGCTGCGTGAAAAGATTGGTGTCACATTCGGTAACCCTGAAACTACTACCGGTGGTCGTGCCCTGAAGTTCTACGCTTCTATCCGTATCGACATCCGTAAATCTGATGTCATCAAACAGGGTACAGATTTTGTAGGGAACCGTGTCAAAGTGAAAATCGCGAAAAACAAAGTGGCGCCTCCCTTCAAGACAGCGGAATTTGACATTGTTTACGGTCAGGGTATTTCCAAAGAAGGGGATATTCTGGACTTGGCATCCGAAGTGGATATCGTAAACAAGAGCGGCGCATGGTATGCTTATGGGGAAACCCGTATCGGTCAGGGACGTGAAAACGCAAAAACATTCCTGAAGGAACACCCTGACATGTGCAGAGAAATCGAAAACAAAGTCCGTGAACATTATGGTCTGCCTACACTGACAGACGGCGTCATGGAAACAGCCGTGGAAGAAGAAGCAGAACCCAGACTGGACTTGGATGTGGAATAAGTATAGAGATTTTGTGGAAATCTTTTGAGAAAAAACAGGAACCTGTGGAGAAAAGGTTCCTGTTTTTTTCATAGAAAAGCCCTGTTTGCAAAGGTTTCTTTTGACGCAGACAGGAAAACTATGATATAATAAGCAAAATATCATGGGGAAACAGGCGTTTTTCCAGACTGGATGAAAACAGAAGTTGCTTTTTGCGAAAATGCAAAGGAAAAGGGCAGCTTTTTTTGTGAAAGAAATACTTGAGATTTAGGAGGAATATGGATGTCCAAAGACAGACAAAGTCATATCAGAAACTTTTGTATTGTGGCACATATTGACCACGGCAAATCCACATTGGCAGATAGATTGATTCAGAAAACAGGTCTGCTTACAGACCGCGAAATGCAGGAACAGGTTCTGGATAACATGGATCTGGAAAGGGAAAGAGGTATCACCATCAAGTCCCAGGCAGTTCGTTTGATTTATCGTGCAAACAATGGAGAAGAATACGAATTCAACCTCATCGATACACCGGGACACGTGGACTTTAACTATGAAGTATCCCGTTCTCTGGCAGCTTGTGAAGGCGCAATTCTGATTGTAGACGCGGCACAGGGTATCGAAGCACAGACATTGGCAAACGTGTATCTGGCACTGGATAACAATCTGGAAATCCTGCCCGTTATCAATAAAATCGACCTGCCCAGCGCAAACCCTGCTTGGGCAAAACAGGAAATTGAAGATATCATCGGTATCCCCGCAGAAGATGCACCGGAAATTTCCGCCAAAAACGGCGTGAACATCGAAGAAGTGCTGGAACGTATCATCACAGACATTCCTGCTCCCAGCGGCGATGTGGATGCACCTCTGAAAGCGCTGATTTTCGACAGTGTATATGACCAGTATCGTGGTGTTATTGTTCTGATGCGTGTCTTTGACGGCAGTATTCGCAAAGGCTCTAAAGTCAAAATGATGGCAACAGGCAAAGAATTTGACGTTGTGGAAGTTGGTATTTTTGGCCCCGGTCGTTTCCTGCCTGTAGATGAATTGAATGCTGGTATGGTAGGGTATTTCACTGCCAGCATCAAAAACGTGGCAGATACCCGTGTAGGCGATACCGTAACAGAAGCGGCAAGACCCACAGCAGAAGCACTGCCCGGTTATAAGAAAGTAAACCCCATGGTTTACTGCGGTGTGTTCCCTGCGGACGGCGCAAAGTATCCTGACCTTCGCGATGCATTGGAAAAATTGCAGCTCAATGACGCTTCTCTGTTCTTTGAACCGGAAACATCTGTGGCTCTGGGCTTTGGTTTCCGTTGTGGTTTCCTGGGACTTTTGCATCTGGAAATCATTCAGGAAAGATTGGAAAGAGAATATAATCTGGATCTGGTAACGACCGCACCCAGCGTTATTTATAAAGTATATCTGACAGACGGTACACAGTTCGACCTGTCCAACCCCAGCAATATGCCTGACCCTGCTCGTATCCTGAAGATGGAAGAACCCATTGTAAAGGCAGAAATCATGCTGCCCAAGGATTATATCGGGCCTATCATGGAACTGTGTCAGCAGCGCCGTGGGGATTATATCAGCATGGAATATCTGGATGAAAGCAGAGCTATGCTCATCTACGAAATGCCTCTGAATGAAATCATTTATGACTTCTTCGACGTACTGAAATCCAGAAGCCGGGGCTATGCTTCCTTTGACTATAGTCTGGTTGGTTACAAAGAAAGCGAACTGGTGAAACTGGATATTCTGGTAAACAGAGAACCTGTGGATGCTCTGTCCTTTATCGTTCATAAAGATTCTGCTGTGGAACGCGGCAGAAAGATGTGCGAAAAACTGAAAAAAGAAATCCCCAGACATCTGTTTGAAATTCCCATTCAGGCAGCCATCGGCAGCAAGATCATTGCAAGAGAAACCATCAGCGCTCTGCGCAAAGACGTATTGGCCAAATGCTACGGCGGTGATATTTCCCGTAAGAAAAAACTGTTGGAAAAACAGAAGGAAGGGAAAAAGAGAATGCGCCAGATTGGCAGTGTAGAAGTACCTCAGCAGGCATTTATGAGTGTATTGAAATTGGAAGAAGAATAAAACAACAAATACAAAAAGACAGTGTGAATCTTCACACTGTCTTTTTTTGCGCAAAATTTCTTTTATTGAAATGTAATGGAGATGGACTGCAATTCATCTAATGTTTTCACTTTTTTGCCAAGGATGAATGCATAATCAGAATGACCATTTCCGGCACTTCTGGATACCCATGTAACAGGAACGGCTTCGCCGTTGATGGTAACTTTCATGTGTTCGTTTGCCAAAGCAGTATCATTGGTAATCCATTTGTCTAAGTCAGCATTAAGCATTTTATAAAGCAAAGCAGATATCTTTTCTGTCTGTTCGCCTACATCCATATACAGAGAAAACTCAAATTTGGTATAGGGTGTCCTGCCGCCGCTGAGGGTAGGAACGGTTAAATACTGCATATTTTTTTCCGAAACATCAAAATTTCCAGAAGCGTTTTTTGTCAGTGTCAGAGAAAAATCTGAAATACTTGCGGTGATATCCTTTCCGTTATCGGCCAAGGTATATTTCCAAAGTGCCACAGAGGTGAAGGAAGCAGTGCGATTTTCTGCATTCCATACCACATCGCCATAAGGTTCCAACGCTTTGAAGTAAATCAGTGTTTTGCCGTCTGCACGGAAGGAAGACATTTTGTTGCCATCTACTGTTACGGTTACATTGCTGGGATAGACTTTGTATGCCAGTCTGCCAATAGGTCTGTTTTCAGGCGGCGTATAAGTTGCCGTAACAGGTTTGCTGAAAGTATCACTATAGGTAATGTACAATTCCTGTCCGTCGTGGCTGTAAGAAACATCGAAGCCATAATCTGCCAGATCCTCCGCAAAGATAGCTACCTGACCGAAGAAATTATAGCATGGTATGGGTGCACCGTTAATGGAAGCCACAATATCCGTTGTGACAGCATTGGCAATGGGGGTTGCCCCATAAGCTGTGAAGCTGGAAAGGATTAGGCTGAGCAAAAGCAGTGGAACAAATAGAACCTTTTTCATACACATTTCCCCTTTCATATTTTCCAAGTCTTTCTAGTTTGAGTGTAGCACGCAGGAACGTGGAAAACAATGACATTTGTCTTACAAATATATTCTATGGAAAACGGTTTTCTTCACATATGAAAAAGCTGATTTTTCCTAATTGCAAAGTTCATTTGTATTTGCAGGAAATACAATACAAAAAATCGAACTATGTTATGGTGAGGAAAATACAAGAAAATGCGTTTTTGGATAAAATATTTCGTATTTTATAGACTTTAAGCGCCTTTCAGGAGTCTATTAGAAAGGAATGATATTCGAAAAGGAAGCATTGCCAGGGATGCTTTGCCTGCATGATGAGAAGATGGAAATATGGAATCGTGCAATCTATTTCAGCACGAGAGGATTTGTTTTATAAAAAACTACAGTAAAGTAAATTTGCAGGAGAAGGGAAATGATATTTGAACAAAATATTTCAATTTGTTGTAAGACAAGATGGAACGAAAGGAGTAGATAAAACATCATACAGAAAGGAAATATTATGTTGAAATGGCATTTTCAGCAATGATTTTTGCAGGAAAAATTCTCTCGGATGATTATCAGAGAATGAATTTCTTTGAGAATACGCCGTTTTCAAAGGAATCAGCAGGAATTTTCAAGGACGATATTATTTTTTGTATGAAAAGGAAAACAATTGTCTGTTTTGCCAAAAGGGGACAAAAAGAGGGGCTATGAACATCAAAAATGAAGGAAATTACCTGAAAAGTCCCTGCTTTACGGCCAGAAAGGACATTTGTCTATAGTTAGTAGTATAAAACACGGAAAAATAAATTGTACTTAAAATGGTACAAAAGTAGTAAAAAAATGGTATATTGAAGTAATTGTCTCTAAGTTGTATATATAATATAATTATAACCAGAAAAAGCAAAGTAAATTGTGCAGAATACATCCTAACTAGCGTAGAGTGTCTATTTCATTGTGCAATTTGATGGATGAATCATAGGGCAAATGGGCGGGAAGCCATAGGGTCTATATCAGAAATCCTTTTCCAACTTCCAGACCAAAGGCAGCTTGATTTTCCCTAAATCACATTGGTCTTCAAAAAGGCGATGCGGTGTTATATATACAGGAGACTTCGTTTATCAGAAACTTGGAGCCATAATGTGGAGGGAGGAACGATCATGAACACGATCGATAACAATGAATTTATGATTCTGAACAGCATCATCTATAAAATCCATACTAATCCTGATTTTGCAGCTATGCGGAAGGAACTTCTGGAACAGCTGAAAATGATCATTGATTTTGACAGTGCGGAATTTCATCTTTCCAGAGGAGACGGCAGCATTTCACTGGATTCCGGTATCTCTTACAACAGCAATGCATCTTTGGATTATTCCAAAGCTTATGAACACATTGACTACAGTCAGGGGATTCTGGGAACAGGAAGCAGCATGGTTTACCGGGAAACAGACCTGATGCCGGATGAAAAAAGAGTGCAGACAGAGTATTACAAAAGCATTTACGAAGTAAATAACTGGCATTACTCTTTGCAGCTGGTTCTGGCATATGACAAACGGTTTTTGGGAGTCATCACTTTCTACAAGAACAAAGGAAAGGAAGACTTCAAGTATGCGGATATCTTCAAAATCCAATTGATTGAAAACCATCTGGCTTACCGGATCAACAAAGAACAGGAAGAGGCTTCCAAGAACAAAGATAAAGTTTCTGTTGAGGAAGCGGTGGAACAGTTTGGATTGACGAAAAAAGAAAGCGATATTCTGGATCTGCTGGTCAAAGGCTATAACAACAAAGAAATCTGCGACCAAATGGTCATCTCCAGCAATACCGTGAAAAAACATATTTTGAACATCTATCGGAAACTGAACATCAAAAACAGAGTACAGCTGCTCTGTATGGTGAAAGAACCTTAAAATGGCATCAATGGCTGCAGCGCATAGCACGCAGCAGCTTCAGATAAACAAAAATTATGAAATACAATCTCCATAATTTTTTGTGACAAATCAGATATGAGGTGATACTCCGAAAATGACGTCATTATTCCGTAAAGAATAAGAAGGGCGGAGGGATAAAACTTAACCGAAAATAAGAGATGCAGGAAAAAGAGCTTGCATCAGACGCAGTTTAGAAAGATATCAAGATGACGATTGTAAAAAAACAAGAATGAGGAGGCGTACATATGAAACAATTCGAAGAAACAAGTAAATATCTGGAAAGAATCCTTGGCTATATCCACTCTAACGATATCAGTGATGCAGATAAAGAATTAATGACAAAAGAAACTGTTCACCATTTCGATAACTATGTAAGCCCCGGCTGGCTGAAATATCGTAAATCTGTATCTACAAACGCGGCTCTGCTGGAATGGACTGACCACGACAGCAGCGTAGTGGATCTGTACGGTGAAGATTTTATCGACTGCCTTGGCGGTTTCGGTATCTATACATGTGGACATAGAAATGAATATATCGTTGATACAGTAAAAGCTCAGCTGGATCATCAGGCACTGCATTCTCAGGAACTGCTGGATCCCCTGCGCGGCTATCTTGCAAAAGCCGTTTCTGAAATCACACCCGGCGACCTGCAGTACTGCTTCTTTACAAACGGTGGTGCAGAAGCCAACGAAATGGCGCTGAAATTAGCGAGAATCGCAACAGGCGGACGCTGGTTCGTATCCACAGTCAATGCGTTCCACGGCAAATCCATGGGTGCGGTTTCCATGGGCGGTAAGAGCACATATCGTACTCCTTACACACCAATGGTACAGCAGGTTGTTCACGTTGAATACGGCAACGCAGAAGATGCAAGAAAAGCTATCAGAAACCTGATTGCAGTCGGCGAAAAAGTTGCAGCCTTCATCGTAGAACCTGTTCAGGGCGAAGCTGGTATCATCATTCCTCCTGAAGGCTATTTGAAAGAAATCAGAGCAATCTGTGACGAATACGGCGTAGCATTGATCTGTGACGAAATCCAGACTGGTATGGGTCGTACAGGTCACATGTTCAGATGCGAAGGCGAAGGCATCGTTCCCGATATCCTGACATTCGGTAAAGCATTCGGCGGCGGCATTATGCCAATCACCGGTCTGATCTGCCGTCCTCATATGTGGACACAGGAACTGGTTGACAACCCTTGGCTGCTGGGCTCTCCCACATTTGGCGGCAACCCTGTATGCTGCTCCGCTGCACTGGCAACCATCAAATATATGATCGACCACGATATCCCTGGCGAATGCGCGAAGAAGGGTGCCATCATCAAAGAAGGTCTGGACAAACTGAAAGAAAAATATCCTGATCTGATTGATGATGTACGCGGTATCGGTTTGATGCTGGCAGTAGAATTCAAGACTTCTGAAATCGGTTATGAAGTTGCGAAAGGTATGTTTGCCCGCAAAGTTATCACAGCTGGTACACTGGTTAACGCAAAATGCGTACGTTTCGAACCTGCAGCTGTTATCACAGAAGACCAGATTGCGAAGGTAATCGAACGGATGGATGCATCCCTGGCTGATACAAGAGCAGCTATGAAATAAAATAAACATGGGACAAAATTGATAGTTTCCCCGCGTGGCATTGATTGTTCCCATGCGGGGAACTTTTTATAGCCCTCCCAATGGAAAACACCCATTGGAGAATGGAATGAAGGAGGATGAACAGATTATGACAATGACAATTCAAGAAAGAATTGATGCTGCCCGCAAAGCGCAGGCGCAGATTTTAGATTATACACAGGAACAGGTTGACAAACTGGTTTTTGAAATTGCAAAGGTGATCTACTTAAATGCAGAACCCCTGGCAAAGATGGCGGTAGAAGAAACCAGACTTGGTAAATATGAAGACAAAATCGGTAAGAACACAGATACACCCACAGCTTTCTGGGCTTACCTGAAAGATAAAAAATCCGTTGGCGTGATCAGAGAAATCCCTGAAGAAGGTATCATCGAAGTTGCACATCCCATCGGCGTTATCGGCGCAGTTACACCTGCAACCAACCCTACCGTTACACCTCTGGGCAACGCAATGCACGCACTGAAAGGCAAAAACGCGCTGGTAATCACACCTGCACCTCGTGCAGAAAAAACATCCACAAGAACAGTGGAACTGATGCGTGAAGCACTGGTAAAATGCGGCGCACCTGCAGATTTGATTCAGATCATCGAAGAAATTACCATTGAAAAATCCGCAGAACTTATGGAAAAATGCGACCTGGTTATCGCAACTGGTGGTCCTGGGCTGACAAAAGCAGCTTATTCCAGCGGTACTCCTGCTTACGGCGTTGGCCCAGGCAACCCTCCCGTAATTTTGGACAGAGGTTATGACCTGGTAGACGCAGCAAAGAAAACATTCATCGCTGTTGGCAGTGACAATGGTATCCTTTGCGACGGTGACAACCTGATGCTGTATCCTCAGGAAGAAGAAAAAGATTTCTTCAAAGCCCTGCGGGATGAAGGCATTCTGATTTACGAAGATAAAGACGACGTTGAAAAATTCAGAGCAGCCCTTTTCAGCAACGGCAAAATCAATTCCGATCTGGTAGGGAAAGACGCAGATGTTATCGCTCGTGCGGCAGGGTTCGATATTCCCGCTGAAACAAAAGTTCTGGGTCTGAAGATCGAAGGCGTTGGGAAAGAAGACATCATGTGTAAAGAAATCATGGGTCCCGTTGTGGTACTGAAAGACTACGATACATTCGAAAACGCTGTAGAAATGGCAGTCAGAAACATGCAGGAAGCTGGCGGTATCGGCCATACAGCTGGTCTGTTCACCAACGACAAAGAACATATCAAATACGCTGGTGAAAGAATTCCCGTTGCACGTCTGCTTGTAAACCAGCCTACACCCGATGCATGGGGCCCTGCAACAAACGGCTTGTCTCCTGCAGTATCTGAAGGCTGCGGCACATGGGGCAACAATATTCTGGCAGGCAACGTAGACTATATCCATATGCTGAATGTTTCTAAGATCGCTATGCCTTTGGATGTAGAACTGCCTGACGGTGAAAAACTGTTCAAAGATTGATATTTGATTTAAAAATAACGGCGAAATAAAAATATATGTGCATTCCGAGGCAGGCGAATCTGCTTCGGAATGCTAAAAAGAAAGAAGTGAATTTATGAAAGACCTCTATTAAGACAAAAGGGAGGATTGGCCTATGGAAAGTGTACGAGAAGCGCAAAAGAAAGATCAAATGAAACGAACGTTGATTTTTTACATAGCATTGTTTGTGGGATTTGCTCTGGTAGGTATTTTGGTACCTGATAATCCGGACGAATTTGGTATATTGACATGTATTCCGGCTGCCTTCATGATCTTCTTTATCTTTAAGACAAAAAGAATCATTGAAGGGCTTACACTGGCTGTTCTTTTATGCTGTATCATGGTTCACAAGCAAAACTTCATCATCGAATTTGCAAACATTGCGCAGACAACCATGATGGATGAAGATATTGCGTTCCTGATCATTGTTTGTGGTCTGATGGGCAGCTTGGTTGCAGTTATTGAAAAAAATGGCGGCGGTCTTGCATTTGGTAAGTTTGTAGCTTCCAAGGCAAAATCTGAAAAAACAGCGCTCTTTGGCACAATGCTTTGTTCTGCGCTGTTCTCCATGGACGACTATCTGAGCTCTCTGACATCCGGTATCGCTATGACACCAGTAACAGACAGATACAGAGTTCCTAGAGAAATGACTTCTTATGTAATTGATACAACAGCAGCGCCAGTTACGGTTCTGAATCCCATTTCCACATGGGCAGTATTCATCGGCGGGCTGATGGTTGCCAATGGTCTGGCAGAAGAAGGTCAGCAGCTGACAACATATATGAAAACAGTTCCTTTCAACTTCTACGCAATTTCAACACTGGTTGTACTGGTACTGGTTATTTTAGGGGTTATCCCGAAATTCGGTCCCATGAAAAAAGCGTATGAAAGAGTTGCTGCCGGCGGCCCTTTGGCACCTCCGGGATCTGAAAAGATCGACATTCGTGCCGGCAAAGAAATGGTAGAGTTTGAAGACGATGTGGAAGGCGAAATGAAAGCCTGCAAGAAACCCAAACTTCGCAATTTCTTTGTACCTATCTTTATCCTGATTGGCGCCATCTGTATGTTTGATTTCAATATGCAGATCGGTATCATCATCGCGATCCTGCTGGGCTTTGTATTCTTCGTATTCCAGGGTATGGACCCCGAAGAATATGCCGATGCAGTTGTTGAAGGTTTGAAGAACATGGTTATGCCTATCCTGCTGATGATCCTGGCATTCTGTTTCGCAAACGCGAGCCAGCAGGTTGGCTTTATCGATTACGTTATCGACGTAGCGGTAAGAAATATCTCTCTGCCACTGCTGCCGATCACTGTATTCCTGGTATTTGCATGTACAGAATTTATCATGGGTATCAACTGGGGCATGTACATCATCGCACTGCCAATCGTTGCTCCCATCACCATCGCTCTGGGCGGCGACATTGGTGTAACCGTAGGCGCGGTTGCAGCTGCAGGCGTTTGGGGAAGCCACTGCTGCTTCTACTCCGATGCAACGATTCTGACATCTGCCTCTACAGGCTGTGATAACTTCAAACATGCGACCAGCCAGATTCCATTTGGTTTGATCGCAGGTATTTTCTCAGCCATTGCATATCTGATTCTCGGATTTGTACTGTACGCTTAAGAAGCGTTGAGAACGACCTCAGGAGTGTTCCCTTTCATAGGATGAATGATTCCTGCAAAAGCTGCTGACACTGGCAGCGGAGGTTTTTTGAAAAGTGAAACAAGTAAGATGGGGGATGAACCACAAAGATGCTTCGGAAAAGTCTTTGTGAAGAACTTACTTATAGAAACGATGAAAAAAAGAATATATGACAAATGACTTGATATGAAAATAAGGAGGAAATGATTATGGTAGGTAAAAAAGTAGTACATCATCTGATGATGAGCGCAAAAGATGCACATTATGTTGGCGGTCTGGTAAACGGCGCTAGAATCGTAGAACAGTGGGGCGACGTTGGTACAGAACTGATGGTTTATGTAGATGGCGACATCAGCCTGTTCCTGGGTTATGAAAACATTGAATTCCTGGCACCTGTATATGTAGGGGACTTTATGGAATATCATGGCTGGATCGAAAAAGTGGGCAACCAGTCCTATACATGTAAGTTTGAAGCATGGAAAGTAGCAACACAGCTGGACAGAACAGATGCTGACCTTTCCGGCGTAGCAACACCCGAAACAGCAGCAACAGCATGCGAACCTCCTGTACTGTGCGGTAGAGCAACTGGCAGTCTGTACATTGCGAAGAAAGACCAGAGAGGTCCTCAGGAATCTTCCTTCAAAGACAGAAAACATCCCGGTGAATAATCGTTACAGTTCTTCAATGAAAAAAGTGCCAATTTGAATGAAAAAAGGAGGAAATGATTATGGTAGGTAAAAAAGTGGTACATCATCTGATGATGAGCGCAAAAGATGCACATTATGTTGGCGGTCTGGTAAACGGCGCTAGAATCGTAGAACAGTGGGGCGACGTTGGTACAGAACTGATGGTTTATGTAGACGGTGACATCAGCTTGTTCCTGGGCTATGAAAAAGTAGAATTCCTGGCACCTGTATATGTAGGTGACTTCATGGAATACCATGGCTGGATTGAAAAAGTTGGCAACCAGTCCTATACATGCAGATTCGAAGCATGGAAAGTAGCAACACAGCTGGATAGAACAGACGCAGATCTTTCCGGCGTAGCAACACCCGAAACAGCAGCAACAGCATGTGAACCTCCTATCCTGTGCGGCAGAGGTATCGGCAGCCTGTATATTGCGAAAAAAGATCAGAGAGGTCCTCAGGAATCTTCTTTCAAAGACAGAAAACATCCTGGCGAATAAACTGTCTGTAAAAGATTTCTGATGTAAAATTCATTGCTTTAGCCAAGGAGGGCGGACGAATTTCATTTCGTCCGCTTTCTTTGGGAGAATGACATGCCGGAAAGGAGTGGGGGAATATGGATGGCAATAAACAAATGCAGGAAAAACTCCTGGGGAAAATCAGACAGATTGTGGTAGATGAAAAATTCAAACTGGATGCGTTTTATCTCTGCGGAGCAGCATCCAGCCTGCCAAACCAGAAATTACAGAAAGCATGTGAGAAATATCTGGAAATGGTAGATCAGAAACAAAAAGATGCGGCAGTGATCAATGGTTTGATTACAGAATTGGAAAATGCCGTTGTGGCAAAAGCCAAAGTGACTGTCGTAGGTGATCTGGTGAATAACAAAGCAGATATCCAAGAGGTTTTTGATCACAGAGAACATCTCTGGAATGTATAAATGACTTGTGCCTGAAAATGGCGTCCTTTATGAGCGGAAATAGGCAGTAAAGTCATGGAGAAAATAAAAAAAAACAGTGAGAAATAGGGGCATCTTCATAAGAAAACAAAGAAAGCTGAAATCCTTGTGATACAGAGGATTTCAGCTTTCTTATTTTGACAGAGATTTGGTTGTTTCTTATGAAAACAGCCTTTGCAATTCCCCTTAAGAAATTGAGGTGAGAAAAACAATGTTTTCTTAGGGGAAGTTGCTTTTTCACTGTCTTTTTTTTATTTAGAGGAGCAAAACATTAGATGCCGTATTTCTGGCACAGACGCATGAAGATGGAAGCGATTTCCGCACGAGTGATCTGTGCATCGGGGCGGAAGTTGCCTTCGTTATCGCCGGAAAGCAGACCGGCTTTCTGCATAGCGCCTACACTTTCTTTGGCATATCCGCTGATGGAAGCAGTATCCTGGAAATCAGGTGAGCCGCTTTCCAGTGCAACACCGGAGAATTTCAGGTATCTTGCCAGCATCACTGCTGCCTGTTCTCTTGTGATAGGTGTGTTAGGTGCAAAGGAAGTATCGCTGATACCGGATACCAGATTGTTTGCGTATGCCCAGCTGACAGCATTGCCATACCATGCATTGCTGGAAACATCGGCAAAAGGACTGCTGCCTGTATGAGAAGTACCGTTGAAGCGGTAAAGTACAGAAACCAGCATACCTCTTGTCATAGACTGACTGGGAGCGAACTGTGTTTCGCTGACACCGGAGAACAGACCTCTCTGTGTTACATAGGAAACAGCGGATGCATACCATTGATTTGCAGGTACGTCACTGAAGTTTGCAGAACCTGTGGAAGGCTGTTGTACAGCTGCAAAAATAACTTCTACCACGTCAGTGGATTTCAGATGCAGCAGCTGCTGTACAGGGCCCTGAGAAACGCCGTTCACCAATACGTCACGTACTTCGTAGCCATCGTGAGGCTGGATGGATACGCTGCCGTCGTTGTTTGCGATGATCATACCGTTGGTCTGGTCGCCTTTGATAACAGGGCGGCCAGTTGTTGTGCTGCTGGAGCTGGAACTACTGGAGCTAGAGCTGCTGCCACTGGAGCTGCTGCCACTGGAGCTGCCGCCGCTGGAGCTGCCGCCACTGGAGCTACCGCCGCTAGAGCTGCCGCCGCCGTTACTGCCGTTGTCGCCATTATCGCCGCCAGCACCATTATCACCGCCAGCACCATTATCGCCGCTGTTATCACTGCCATCATCCTCTAAGGATACCTGTGTATAGGATGTTGCAGCATCTTTGCTGTTCAATGTGATCAGTTTGGATACGCCTGTAAAGGATACGCCATCAGGCAGTGTCAGGTTACCAAGATAAATCTGGTCATTCTGGCTTTCCAGTACAGAAAGAGAGTCCGCATAAATGGTCAGAACGCCGTCTTTTTCGATATGATGGCTGTATGCCAGATCTTCCGCGCCAAGGAAATGGGCGTTTTCCAGATCCTGTTTGGATTTCAGTGAAATTTCCACACTGGTGGTGTCTTCGGAAACGCCTGTCAGATACAGACGAGCATTATTGCTGTCGTTATCCCGTTGGATAATCACGCTGGGACCTGCGGCAAAAGCAGTGGTGGACATCAGTAATGATGCCACCAAAGCGCCTGCCCAAAGTGTATATTTCTTTTTCATGGGTAGGTTCCTCCTTAATTATTGATGTTCCAGAGAGATGGAAGGCATGCTGTCAGCGTCGGGAGAAGAAATCCACATTGTCTGTGCAGTGATGCGGCCATCTGTTTCGGAAATGTTGTCTGTGCGGTACAGAACTGCCTGAATGCGGTCGGGCAGGGAGCTGGGGTGATCGCAGTCTACATGTTCGTTCTGCAGATCGCCTTCTGCTTCTTCGTTGATGACATAGATGAACATACCATTGCTGATGAGGCTCACTTCGCCATCGGCAGGAACTTCTGCCAGCAGATAAGTTTCACCGTTGATAGGTCTTGTTTCTTTTGTTTCTGTACCTGTTGCCAGATCGCGAACGGTAAATTCGCCGTTGACCTGTACGTAGTTATATCTGGGATCGCCTACATAAGTGCCGACGATGACCAGAGAGCCAGCAGGGATGACTTCTTCAGAAGTATCGCCCCACTGATAAGCTTCACGGAGTCTGCCGATGGCAGCGCCGTCCTGCAGGAATGCTACGTCGTCGTTGACTGCACCGATGAGCTGCAGGGATGCACCTTCGGGAACATTCTGCAGTTCCAGTTTGGTGATGTCGTAAGTCCAGATACGGCTGTCTTCTGCATCTGCACCGGGTTTGGTGAAGTATGCTTTGAATGTGCTGCCGTCGTTTGCCATATTCTGTGTCAGTGTCAATGTGGTTTCTTTGGATACGCCATCCACATTTGTAGTCAGAACAGCGGTGATGTTTTCCACATCGGAAACACCAGTCAGTTTGATACCGCTGACAGACTGTGCCTTATCGTTTTTCATGGTCACAGTTGCAGTTGTACCGGACTGGGAAAGGTCATACAGACCTGCATCCAGTACGTTGTCGTAAGAAATACGTACCTGCTGTGTTTCTGTAGCTTCGGAAATATTGCCCTGTTTGTCTACAGCGCGAACAGAATAGGTCAATACCGTATTGTTTGCTGTACCGATATGTTCGGTGAATGTGTTGCTTGTTGTGAAGGCAATGGATTTGCCGTCTTTCAGGATTTCGTAACCCAGAATGTTTTCTCCGTCAGTGTGGGAGAATGTCAGTGTCACATCCTGACCGTTGGAACCAACGGAATTGGTTGCTGTGACGGAATCCAGTGTCAATGTGCCGTTTGCAACGCCTGTGCCTTCCAGACGGTTGCGGCGGGAGTTATCGTTCAGATACCAGATGGCTCTTTCTTCTTCGCCATAGGATTTCAGTTTGCTCTTTGTGCTTTCTGTCAGTTCCATACCCCAACGAGTGAAGAATTCTGTCAGGTCTTTCTGAGCAACTTCAGATGCAATCAGTGCAACGCGGTTGTCGTAGTCATTGCCGCTATACGCGCCGGATTTCCACAGTTTGAAGAACTGGTTGTAGAAGTCCATAGGAGCGTCTGCGTTGTCATAAGCCAGATGCAGCTGCCAGTACATACCCAGCTGTACGAATACGTTGTTGGCTGCGCCGGGACGTGCTTCCGCAACTTTCTGGAAGATGGCAGAATATCTGTCTTCGCTTTCCAGACGAGTGGTCAGGGAAGTCATATCGCCGCCGTCGTAGCTCTGTACCATGAGGGAGTACAGGTTGTTGGTGATTTCTGTTCTGCCCAGTTTATCCATATTATGACCGATTTCGTGAGCGATGCCCCAGCCGTACAGACCGTTTGTATCTGCTTCGCCGGACAGCATGGAAGCGGGAGTGCCTTTCACCAGATCACCAGCGGAGCCATAACCGATACCGATATGATCGCCGGCTGCATACATGAAGGCGGAACCGAACATACGCATGTAACGGATGTTCTGACGGCTTTCCATAGGATACTGATAAGCGTCTTTATCACCGTCTACAATGCCCTGTGTGGTATTAACTACATAAGAAACGTCTTCCCAAGCAAGGATTGCATTGTAAAGGGATTCTGTTGTCAGACCGTTTGCAACTTCTTTTACAGGGATGGACAGCAGGAAGCTGGGAGTTGCAATATCTGTATGGTTACGGATGCTTGTCTGGCCCAGACGGTTGCTGTTTGCCTGTACATATGCGTTTACTTCTGCCACATAAGCAGAGATTTTTTCTTTTCTTGCGGATTCGGACAGTTCATACCAGTCGGACAGTTCCAGCATAGGTGTTTTTACGCTGGTATTGTTGTCTGTGATGATACGCAGGGAAATTTCGTCTGCATGAGAACCGCTGTATGTCAGATACAGGGCGCCGCCTTTTTCTGAAGATACAGAAGCAATCTGTTCAATGGAAATGACGTTTCTGCCGGACTGCAGCTGGATGCCTTTGCCTTTCCATGCGTTATGATTGCCATAATACTGTGTAGGTACGATGGTAACGGTTTCGCCAGCAGGGATATCTGCATAGATGACTACATCGCTGCCGGAAGAAGCTACAACGCCCAGAGGCTGCAGTACGCTTGCAGTCTGACCATATGCGCTGTCTGCTGCGGTGCTGCGGGACTGGAAGCCTGTCTGCGCTGCCAGTTTGCTGCCTTCTGCCAAGGCTTTCGCGTCGTTCAGTTCGCGCAGCATCATATCTTTATTCAGATAGAATGCGTTTGTGTTTTCCACTCTGCTGCGGAGTGCTTCTACTTTTTCAAGGGTTTCTTCCTTGCTGTATTTCAGTTCAGTAAATGTACCGTTGGAGAACAGGTCTGCAATTTCCGCGGGTGTGTTATCCAGATGGTAGAAGGCTGCTTCAGACAGTGTAACAGATTTTGCACCTTCCCACTGACCAACGTTTACTCTGACTCTGGAAATGTCGTTGGATTCAGGCAGTTCCAGTACCAGATAACCGGTGCCGTCTTTTGTCACTTTAGCTGTGATATTTGCGTTGATGGTTGCAATCTTTTCGTATTTGCCATCTGCTGTTTTGCGGTAAGTGGTTACGCTGTAGTCACGCATGCCTGTGGTGTAGCTCAAATCTCCCTGTCTGGGAACATAGATCATGTAGTTCATGCTCTGAGGCTCTGCAAAGTCAAATGTGAAGGACTGATCTTTCCAGTATGCGCCAGACTGCCAGAATGTGGAGTAGTTGCCGTCCAGTACATGTTTGATATTGAAGTTGGGTGTTTCATTCCAGTTTACATTGCCTGCGGCGCCGCTGTCAGAACGAACGGTAATCAGTTCATTGGAGATGCGGTTTTCTGTAGGCAGGGCAGGGCCGTTGATGGTCTGGGACTTGGGTGCACCTTCTGCCAATTCGGAGCGAGGGCTGACACCAGCCTGATTGTACGCTTCTACGCAGAATTCGTAAGTAACGCCGTTTGTCAGGTTGCCTACAGTGAGGGAATTGTTATCGCCTACATCAGAGGAAATCCACTGATCTGTGCCTTTTTCACGGTAGTAAACCAGATAACCCATGGCATTTTCGGATTTTGCCCAGCTGAAACGCAGAGCGGAATCCATGGAAGTTACCTGCAAAGTAGTAGGTGCTACAGGTCTGCTGTCGGGGAAAGGTGTTGCAGATACGATTGCGGAAGTTGCGCTTTCCCATTCGCCGCTGGTACCTACCACAACAAAATAATATTTTTTCAGGTTTTCCAGACCGCTGATAGTGATGCGGTTGTTTCCGGTGGTCTGAACCTGTGTCATACCGTTCTGTGTGGTGCCATAGTAAACTTTATAGCCTGTTACGTTTGCCATAGCATCCCAGGAAAGGGATACACTCTTTGTGCCGGCAGTTGCAGTAACATTCTGAGGTTTTGCTGCTTCTGCTTCAGGTGCTTTTGCCAGTGTGCTTTCCACGAAAGCAACCTGTTTGATAACAGCAGTTTCATTATCTTCTGTTTTGGTAACCTGAATGGTGATTTTCTTCACGACTTTTCTGGAACCCAGATTTACCACCAGTACGTTTTCGCCGTCACGAGCAGAACGGGCTGCAACAGTCAGTTTGCCGTAAGGAATGGTTTCTGTTACGACTTTGCCGTCTTCTTCCACTTCCAGCACCAGATTGAAGTATTCAATGCCGCCGTTTGCAGGGGTAGCAATCTGTACTTCGCTCATAGCAACGCCTTCGTTAAAGGCGATGGGGATTTCCAGAGGTGCTTCGGGAGAAATTTCGCCGGAATCTTTTTTGCTGAATGTAATGGCTTCTGTTTCTGTAAACAGGTCAGCGATGTTTTTATCATCGGCAATTTCTACTTCAGACAGGTCTGTTTTGTCAACGTCAATGTTCTGCACAATGGCGCGGGATACCATGGCACCATTCTGTGCAACGGCTTTGCCGGTACCCTGTACCATCATGCCGCGGTTTACATAGGAAATATCTACGATGTTGACAGTACCGTCTTTGTTCAGGTCATAAGCGTCGTTATCAGTGCCCAGAGCTGCTTCTACCAGCTGCTGGTCTTCCTGATTGACGCTGCCGTCGCCATTCACATCCCCAAGTGTGAATGTGCTTTCCTTGGTACCAATGGTAATGATTTTTGCGTATTCTTCCAGAGAAAGTTCATTATATGTATAAGTGCGGTAGCCGTCACCTGTGACTGCAATGCGGTATACGCTGTCCGCATTGCCAGCAGGCAGATCGGAAGCAAAGATGTCGATGGCTGCTACCAGATCATCATCGCCGCATTCATTGCCGGTTTCATCCAGATAAGTATAGGAAATGGATGCGGGCACTTCTTCTCTTGTATAAGCATTGGAAACAGACATCTGAATATTCTGTTTTTCTACGGTTTCTTTTGTCAGAGGATAATCCATATGGATACGAACGGAAATGGTGCTGGTGCTGTCCACAGCTGTTAAGGAAAGCACTGTCTTTTCTTCTTCGGTTTCTTCCTCTTTTACTTCTTCTTTTTCTGCTTCCTGTTTTTCTTCCTCGTCTTTTACGTCGTCGGAAGGCGCTGTTGTTCCTTCACCTTCTTCAGCGGGAGGAACGACAGGAGTTTCCTCGGGAGTTTCTACAGCAGGAGTTTCTGCTGTATCTTCCTTTTCGTGATCTTGATTCTGTTCACCGTCGCCTTCCGGTGTGGAAGGTGCAGGGTTTGTATTGTCATCAGATCCTGTGGCATCTGTTTCAGGGGCGTCAGACGGTGTTTCTGTGTCGGCTGCATCTTCTGGACCCTGTGCAGAAACTGTATCGTTTACAGTTTCTTCGGCATAAACACTGGGAACGGAACTGCTTGCCATGACCGCTGCCAGTACCAGGCAGGGCAGTGCATTTCTCTTCATAAAAAATACCTCTCTTCCTTTTTTTGATTTACTCGAAAATTTTTTTTGCATCGTCTGATTCTCACAAAGTGGATGCATTGTGTGATAGTATAGCATAGAAAAAATTAAAATACTATAGTTTTTCTAGGATATCTGCAAAACAGGCATTTTGGACAAGTGAAAAAGATTTTAGTGAGTGAAAATATGCAAAGTATGTATAAAGGGTAGTACAAAACCAAAATGTGTAGAGAAAACCACTAAATGGCATTTGATACAATCCATGGGGGTTTGGGTAAAAAGTGGAGGGAATGGAAAACAGAAATAGAAATATTTTCCAATTTTTGTATAAAAATAAAAAATTTTGTCATAAGAAAAGATTATAGATGCATGATATGGGGGTATTTTGTATGACAAATGAATAAGGCTGATGCTTGAGAAGGAAGAGACTCTGGCAGATGGGCAGTCTTTGCCTATTATATAAAGAAGAAACTAGCTTTTCATTTGCCATTTAGCTGGTTTTGTCTTAGAATGGAAGAAAAATCGGAAAGAAAAGAGGAATATCTTTGAAAAAAGTCATTTTAGCGGCACTGAACGCAAAATATATTCATTCTAATCTGGCATTGCGTTATCTGTCCCGTTTTCAGGATAATAACCAGAAACATCATGTGGAGACTATGGAATTTACCATCAACCAGCGTCTGGATTTCATTGCCGAGGAACTGTTCCGCAAACAGCCTGATGTGGTGCTGTTTTCCTGCTATATCTGGAATGTAGAGATGCTGCGGCAGCTTTGTCCTATTCTGAAAAAGATCATGCCGGACTGCGTTATTGGCTTTGGTGGCCCGGAAGTCAGCTACGAAAGCGAAACTTTCCTGCGGGAAAATCCAGCGGTGGATTTTGTCATGCGCGGGGAGGGGGAACTTGTTTTCACAAAATATCTGGAACATCTGGATGCAGGAAATCCTGCTACTTTGGGGGAAATCGAAAGTCTGACTTATCGGCAGGGGGATGAAATTTTCTCCACACCCCAGATGCATCCCATGGATTTGGCACTTCTGCCTTTTCCCTATGAAGATGATTTCAGTGATGTACAGAATCAGATCATTTATTATGAATCTTCCAGAGGATGTCCCTACCATTGCGGATACTGTTTGTCTTCTGTAGAAAATGGCGTGCGGTTTGTACCCTTGGACAAGGTGTTGCCAGATTTGCAGAAATTTTTGGATAAAAATGTGCCCCAGGTGAAATTCATCGACCGTACATTTAACTGCAGAAAAAGTCACGCTATGGCCATCTGGAAATATCTTCATGAACATGACAATGGTGTTACCAATTTCCACTTTGAGATTACAGCGGACTTGATTGATCAGGAAACCATTGACTTTCTGAAAACCGTGCGGAAAGGACTGTTCCAGTTTGAAATTGGTGTCCAGTCTACCAATCCTCAGACCATCCGTGCCATCAATCGTAATGTGGATTTTGCGGCTTTGTCGGAAATTGTGCAGCAGATCAAAGACGGCGGAAATATCCATCAGCACTTGGATTTGATTGCAGGTCTGCCTTATGAGGATTATGATTCTTTTGGGCGTTCTTTTAATGATGTTTATGCCCTTCATCCAGAACAGCTGCAATTGGGATTTTTGAAAGTGCTGAAAGGCTCCATGCTCCATCAGAAACAGAAGGAGTTTGAAATTGTTTATCACGACACGGCACCTTATGAAGTATTGACTACCCATGAATTGCCTTACGCCGATACTTTGCGACTGAAATATGTGGAAGAAATGGTGGAGACCTATTACAACAGCGGAAGATTTTTGCATACTCTTGCATATCTGGTACCGCTCTATGAAAGCCCTTTTGCCTTTTTTGAGGCGCTGTCCCAGTTCTGGGTAGCGGAGAATTATCATTATCTGGGGCTGTCTAAAATGGGGCTCTTTGATGTGTTATGGCGGTTCGTGGAACAGAATCCTAAGGTGGATAAACAGAAATTGCAGTGGGAAATGAAGTTTGACATTGCCCTTCATGAAAAGCCCAAAAAACTGCCTGCATGGCTGACAGTGACCAACGAAGAACAGTGGCATGACAAGGTGTTTGCTTTCTACGGCAATCCTGCTTTGTGGCAGAAATGTCTGCCTCATTACAAGAGCAACAAAGAAGCCATCCGCCAGACCCATCTGGAAGTTTTCGGTGATGAGGAACAGAAGGCTGTGCTCTTTGATTATGGCAAAAGAGATCTGCTGGGAAATGCGGAATACCAGATTATGGAAACGGCAGAAATGCAGGCCTGAATGAAATCTCGCTGGGGATGAATAAAAAAACATGCAAAAAAATGATGAAAAACCATTGACAAAAGAAAAAAACGGAATTACAATAGGAACAACTTTTCAAAAGAGCAAAGACGTGGAAGAGAAGAGTAGTTAGCAGAATACCTTTCAGAGAGTTTCCGATTGGTGGGAAGGAAGCAGGGATATGTTGATGAAGATGGTCTTGGAGTCGTATGGTCGAGCCGGTGAGGTTAGATCACAACGGGCGCACCCGTTACAGTGCCAGAGTATAACCCGTTTTTGTCGGGCGTACTTGTTGAGGTCTGCTTCGTGAGGAGCGGATGAATTTAGGTGGTACCACGAAATAATGCTTTCGTCCTAATGTGCATGAATATGCAATAGGACGGAAGCTTTTTTTATTGCCGAAAGGAGAAAATATACATGATAAAGTTGGAGAAGGTAAGCAAAACCTTCCGTACCGGCAGCGGAGAAGTCCACGCCGTAAGGGAGGTAAGTTTGAATATTGAACAGGGTGAGATTTTTGGTATCATCGGGTTTTCCGGTGCCGGAAAATCCACACTGGTACGATGCATCAACCTGTTGGAACGTCCCACAGAAGGTACTGTGACTGTAGACGGCACAGAACTGACAAAGCTGGATGAAAAACGGCTGCGGGAAGTACGCAGAAAGATTGGTATGATCTTCCAGCATTTCAATCTGCTTCGTTCCAGAACCGTATATGACAACATCGCATTTCCACTGAAGAAAAGCAATTTGTCCAAAGAGGAAAAACATAAGAAAATTTTATCTCTGCTGGAACTGGTTGGGCTGTCTGATAAAAAAGACGCTTATCCTTCTCAGCTTTCCGGTGGTCAGAAACAGAGAGTTGCCATTGCCAGAGCATTGGCCAATGACCCTAAAGTGCTGCTGTGTGACGAAGCTACCAGCGCACTGGACCCCCAGACCACAAAATCCATTCTGCACCTGCTGAAACAGGTCAATGAAAAACTGGGCATCACCATTGTAATCATCACCCATGAAATGGCAGTGGTCAAAGACATTTGCGACCGGGTAGCCATTATGGAACTGGGACGTGTGGTAGAGGAAGGTGCAACAGAGGATGTATTTGTTCATCCCAAAGAAAAAGTTACCAAAGACTTTATCAGCACCGCTGGCAATGTGGATAAGATTTATGAACTCATCGATGAAGGCAACGACCTGACAAAACTGCAGGAAGGCGAAAAAATGGTAATGTTGACCTATTCCGCTAACAACGCAGGGGAGCCGGTGATTTCTTATCTGGCAGAAGCCTTTGATGTGAAAGCCAACATCATTTACGGCAACATCGACATCCTGAAAGGCAAGACCATCGGGAAACTGGTTGTGACCCTCAGCGGAAAGCCGGAAAACATGGAAAAAGCGTTGGCATATATCGAAGAAAGAAAAGTAGAACTGGAGGTCATTAAGGCATGAATATCTTATATCAAATCGCACCGAATCTGGAAGCCCTGGGTTCGGAACTTGTAAAATGTATCGGGCAGACCTTCCAGATGCTCATCATCTCCGGTGTCATCGCCTTTGTATTGGGTCTGTTTTTAGGGGTGCTGCTTATCGTTACCAAAAGCGATGGCATCATGGCAAACCCGGTATTGTATAAAATTCTGGATAAGATCATCGACGTGATCCGTTCCATTCCATTTATTATCCTGATGGTGCTGCTGATTCCTGTAAGCCGTGCCATTGTAGGTACAGGTTCCGGTGTTACCGGTTCTTATGTGGCACTGATTGCAGGTACCGTTCCATTCTTTGCCAGACAGATTGAATCCGTACTGGCGGATGTGGACTACGGTCTGGTGGAAGCCAGTGCTTCCATGGGATTTTCTCCACTGGAAATCATTTTCAGTGTATATCTGAAAGAAAGTATCCCCGGTATCACTCGTGTGACCATGATTACTTTTGTCAGCCTCATCGGTATCACAGCTATGGCTGGTGCCATCGGTGCCGGCGGTCTGGGGGACTTTGCCATCCGTTACGGTTACCAGATGGGTTACCGTGATATGATTTGGGTAACTGTTATCATCATTCTGATCATCATCAGTGTGATTCAGGGTGTGGGCAATCTCATCATTCGGAGAACCACACATTAACCATTGCTTTGAAATGGGAAACTATTTTAAGGATATAGAACATAAATAACATTTTGCGAAAAAGAAAGGGAGTAGAAAACTATGAAGAAAAATGCGAAAAAATGGATTGCAGCAGCTTTGGCAACAGTAGCAACAGTATCTCTGACCGCTTGCGGCGGCAGTGCGGACACACAGGAAGCAACAGCAGACAGCGGCGAAACCACTGTTGTAAAAGTTGGTGTAGTTGGCGAATACAACGCTCAGTGGGATACCATCAATGAACTGCTGGCAGATGATGGCATTCAGGTGGAACTGGTAAAATTCACAGACTATGCAGCACCGAACCGTGCACTGAACGACGGTGAAATCGACCTGAACGCATTCCAGCACAAAGCATTCCTGGCAAATGATATTGAACAGAAAGGCTATGACATCGTAGACATCGGCGATACCATCATCGCACCTCTGGGCATCTACAACAACAAAGACAAGATTTCTTCCATTGAAGATATCAAAGACGGCGATGTAATCGCTATCCCCAGCGACCTGACAAACGGCGGCCGTGCACTGAAACTGCTGGAAGCAGCTGGTCTGATTGAATGCGACCCTGCAAAAGGCGTTGTTCCTACAAAAGCAGATATTACAAAATACAACAAACAGATTGAAATCATGGAAGCAGAATCCGCAACACTGGCAAACCTGCTGCCTGACTGCGCAGCAGCTGTTATCAACGGCGGCAATGCTTACACAGCAGGTCTGAATCCTGTGACAGACACTATCTTTGTAGAAGATGTAAATCCCGAAACAAATGCAGCAGTATCTGATTTGGTAAATGTCATTGCTGCTCGTACAGAAGATAAAGACAACGAAGTATACAAAAAAATCGTAGAAGCTTACCAGACACCAGAAGTACAGAAAACCATTGAAGACGAATACCAGGGCGCATTTGTATGTGCATGGGAAGGCGCAGAATAATCTCAAAGAACACAAGAGCAGGTCGGAATGCCCGACCTGTTTTCTTTGAAGGGCAGAAAGGATGAAATTTATGGCAGTAAAACCTTATGTATTGGCTGAACAAGCATATTTGACAGATTTGCGGCGGCATTTTCACGCACACCCGGAAGTAAGCCTCAAGGAATATGAAACATGCAAGAAAATCGAAGCGGAATTGGACAGCATGGGGATTCCTCACAAACGCATTGGAGAAACAGGCGTTTACGGCTGGATTGATGGGAAGAAAGCAGGGGATGGCGTAACCGTTGCCCTGCGAGCAGATATTGATGCACTGGCAATGGATGACTTGAAAGAAGTGCCTTACCATTCCCAGAACGCAGGTGTTTGCCATGCCTGCGGTCATGATGCCCATACAGCAACATTGCTGACAGCGGCAAAAATTCTGAAAGCAAAAGAAAATGAATTTTCTGGTCAGGTGCGCCTCTTCTTCCAGCAGGCGGAAGAAATCGGTCAGGGTGCCAGACAGTTTGTGCAGGCAGGTCTGCTGGATGGTGTGACCCGTGTATTTGGTGCCCATGTGACAAGCCATTTGGACAGCGGAAAAATTTCTCTGACAGCTGGCCCGCAGAACGCAAGCTGTGACTATTTTAAAATTCAGATCCATGGCAAAGGCGCTCATGTTTCCACACCACAGTTGGGGGTAGACGCGCTGTATATCGCATCTCAGATTGTGGTACAGCTTCAGACCATCGTTTCCAGAAATACAGACCCGCTGGAAACTGTTGTGGTTGGCGTTGGTAAATTAGAGGCAGGTACCCAGTATAACATCGTAGCAGAACATGCGGTGCTGGAAGGCACAACCCGCAGTTTCCTGCCGGAAGTACGGAAATTTACCAACGACCGCGTGGTAAGAA
This sequence comes from uncultured Anaerotignum sp., assembly GCF_905212195.1. Lineage (GTDB taxonomy): Bacteria > Bacillota > Clostridia > Lachnospirales > Anaerotignaceae > Anaerotignum. The sequence continues at coordinate 29,897 of NZ_CAJMDQ010000012.1, forward strand.
TTGCGAAAGAAACAGCTGCATTGTATGGTGCAGAAGCAGAAGTGGAATTTCTAGATTTTGCGGCACCGCTGGTGAATGATGTAAAGGCAGTAGAAGAAGTAACTGCTGTGACAGCAGAATTTTTGCCGAGAGAAGACATCATTTCTGATTTCCAGAAAGCATTGGGTGCCGATGACTTTGCGGATTATCTGGCAGTAACAAGAGGCATGTATGCTTTTGTAGGTACCAGAAGTGCCAAAGATCCACATACAGCCGTTGCCCATCACCATGGTTTGTTTGACGTGGATGAGGAAGGCTTGCTCATTTCCTGCAATGTATATGTAGATTATGCCCTTTGGGTATTGAATGAAAAACCGGAAGCATAAAACAGAAAGAAAAGCCTGACAGAGAAAGTAATTTAAACATATCAAATAAAATTTAAAAAGTAAGAAAGCTGGAATCCTATGTATCATAAGGGTTTCAGCTTTCTTTGTTTTCTTATGAAAAAGCTCTCAAAGCTGCGGGCTTTTTTTTTGCTCCAAAAGGGTTTACAGAGATTTTACATGGCCTTTATGGTTTTTTGACGGAAACATGTTTTAATGGCATTGTTGGGAAACAAAAAGAGGAGGTTATGTAACAATGAAAAAAAGAGTATTTACAGCGGCTTTGCTGACAGCGATGGTTTTGCAGAGCATCCCTGTCTTTGCTGCGGAATATGAAGCAACAGCTTATGATGTATCCATTGCGGACGAATTGAAAGTACCCTTTGCCGATTCCAAAGAGGGGTATTTTGAAGGCGGTCTGGTGACTGGTTTCGGTTCCGCAGTGACATTCAAAGGCTATAACGAAGCAGGTGAAATGCAGTTTTATGCAGTCACAGACAGAGGCCCCAATGCGGACGCACCCAAGTATGAAAAAGACGGAACACAGACAGAAGCAAAGATTTTCCCTTGCCCGGAATTTACCCCCAGCATTGGGATTGTGACCATCAAAGACAACGGTGCCGTTGTAGATGAAGCTATCACACTGAAAGATGCGGAAGGAAACGAAATTTCCGGTCTGCCGCTGGAACCCGGTCAGGTAGGGGCAACAGGAGAAAGAGCACTGGATATGCAGCTCAATGATATCGGTTATGATAATGAAGGTCTGGACACAGAAGGCATTGCCGTAGATGCAGACGGTAATTTCTGGCTGTGTGACGAATATGGCCCTTTTATTGTAAAGACAGATGCCAATGGCAAGATTCTGGAAAAATATGCGCCCGGTGAAGGTTTGCCGGAAATTTTGCAGTATCGCATTCCAAACAGAGGTTTTGAAGGTTTGACCATTACACCCAATGGCACAGTTATGGCTTCTGTGCAGAGTGTACTGGATGTAAACGGCGAAACAGATGATACCGCTTGCTTTACCAGAATTGTGGCCCTTGACCCTGAAACAGGTGATACAAAAATGTATGCCTATCCTGTAGATTTGAGCCAGTACAGCGCACCTTCCAACTGCAAGATTGGGGATATTTACGCAGTAGATGATGATACACTGTTGGTTATTGAACAGGGGAAACTGGCAGACAAGACCATGTCTAATAAAATTTATCAGGTGGATTTGTCCAAAGCTACAGACATTTCTGACATGACTGTAGACGGTAAGGCATTAGAATATGCTTCTGCAGAAGAATTGCAGGATGATGTTGTGTTCGCGGAAAAAGAACTGCTGCTGGATTTGCGTGATTATGGTTGGACAGCAGAAAAAGCGGAAGGTTTGTGTATGGTAGATGAAAATACCATTGCAGTCATCAATGACAATGACTTTGGTATCGTTACTGTAACAGAAGATGCCGCAAACGAAGACGCTGACATTACCGACTATGTATACGACGCAGCAACAGGCACATTTACAAAAGACGGCACAGCAGCAGACGTGAAGGTTTCCATTGGGGAAAACACAGAACCTGCACAGATTTGGACATTCCAGAAAACAGAAGAACCTGCAGCAGAAACTTCCTATATCAGCATCCGCAACGGTGTATTGCAGGCACAGGAAAGCGGCAAGACATACGGTGTGGATTTTGACAGCGAAAAGCAGCAGGTTGTATTGACAACGGGTGGCACATATACAGCAACAGGCAAAGAAGATACCCAGAAAACTTTGACAGAAGTGGGCGAAGCATCTGCTTGGAAAATTGTGCTGGACGGCACAGCGCTGGATATTCCCGTATATCATATCAATGGCTATAACTATGTAGACCAGCAGGCTTTGGAAGCTGCACTGGCATAAAAAGCTCATACGCAATCAATATACCTATACCAGAAAAAGGCTTTGCCCCTAAGTGGCAGGGCTTTTTTCTTGTGGAAAAATAGAATCCTATGGTACAATGGCAAAAAAAGATTGGGGGATGAGAGATGAAAAAAACACCTTGGATGTTGGGATACTGGACATTGCTGCGGATGTCTATCAGAATGAAAAAGAAATTGCCAGTATATATGCCCACAAGAGAATTTATTGATGGGTGCTGGAGATTGGCTTTTTTGGATGATATGGTCTGCCGTCATGAGTTGGATGGTGTAGTGATCAGAGGGGAGCCTGTTGTTTTTCCGCCGAAAAAGGAATCCATTCCTTATCGGTATAAGCTTTTTCTGGAAATGTACGGGGAAGATACGGCGGAGGTATGGAAAAAAGCATACAGTAAAACATGGAAGCGGGCAAAGGCATTGAGGGGAAAATGACAATGTGATATACTAAAGACATGTATTTAGACAAAAACAAAGAGGAGGTTTTCAAATGAAGATCGGTATTTTGGGCCCGGGGAATATTGCGGAAAAAATGGCATACACCATCAATCATATGGAGGATGCCCAGTGTTATGCCGTTGCGTCCAGAGATTTGGAACGTGCAAAAGCATTTGCGGAAAAATTCGGCATTCCCAAGGCGTATGGCTCCTATGAAGAACTGGCGAAAGACCCGGATGTGGAACTGATTTATATTGCGGTACCTCATTCCCATCACTATATGTATATGAAAATGTGTCTGGAACATGGAAAGCCTGTATTGTGTGAAAAAGCATTTACGGCAAACGCTGCTCAGGCAAAAGAAATTCTGGAACTGTCCAAAGAAAAAGGCGTATTTGTGGGGGAAGCCATTTGGACAAGATACATGCCTTCCAGAAAAATCATTGATGATGCCATTGCCGCAGGCAAAATCGGTGAAGTCAATTTTGTAACGGCAAATCTGGGATATAATATCCAGCATGTACGCCGTTTGACAGACCCGGAACTGGCTGGTGGTGCACTGCTGGACGTAGGGATTTATCCGTTGTCCTTCATTGCCATGATTCTGGGGGATGAAGTGGCAAGCATCACTTCTTCCTGCGTGAAAACAGAAACAGGCGTAGACGCACAGAATGCTGTTATCCTTACATACAAAAACGGCAAAATGGCCATTGCTCACAGCGGTATGCTGGGTGCGACAGAACAGTTTGGCATTGTGTACGGTTCCAAAGGGTATCTGGTTGCAGAAAACATCAACAATGTTGACCGCGTCTGCATTTATGACAATGACAGAAAACTGGTGGAAGCCATTGATATGCCGGAACAGATTACCGGTTTTGAAGATGAAGTACGTGCATCTATGAAAGCCATTGAGGAAGGCAAAATCGAATGCGAACAAATGCCTCACAGCGAAATTCTGCGGATGATGGAACAGATGGACAGCCTGCGGGAAGCATGGGGCATTCGGTATCCTTTTGAATAAGAAAGCAGAAGATGGAAAAGATAGACTGTATGGATGCATGCGGTCTATTTTTTTGAGGAAAAATTACGAAATTCTAAGAAAACTTTTCCTTTCCATACTTTTCTTTATGATGAATTTATAGTATAATTCTGTAGAATATTTGTATACGAAGGATTGAGAATAAGGGTGAATATATGGCGACTTTAAAGGATATTGCGGCATTAGCCGGTGTCTCGCCTTCTACTGTTTCCCGTGTTTTGCAGGAAGATGCTACATTGTCGGTGACGGAGCAAACAAGGGAGAGAATCCGGCAGGCAGCACAGGAGCTTGGTTATGTGAAGCCGCAAAGAAAAAATATACAAAAAAATGTATCGAATGAAAGCAGGAAATATTGCGTAGGTATTGCCCAGATGGCGGTACAGGAAACACCAGAAGAATGGTACTGCATGGTTTTGAAAAATGCTGTGGAGCAGGCTTGTTTTGCCAGAAATCTGGAAACAGTCCCTTTGTTTTTTGCAGAGGGGCAGTCTGCAAAAGAAATTGGCAGAGAACTGCAGGGCATCATTGCCATTGGCGTTTTTCCAGAACATGTGATTCAGCAGCTGCGGACATATACGGAAAATATCGTCTTTTTGGGGGATGGCCCCGATGACAGCAAATATTATAGTGTTGTGCCACACCATACTTTAGCCATTGAGTTGGCGCTGAATCATTTGTTTGCCAATGGGCACCGGAAAATTGCGTTTATTGGCAGCAAAAATAAAAAAGAAGCTGCTTTATTTGAAATGCAGATGTTTGCCTTCCTCCATGCCATGTCATGCAAAGGGGAAGTGGGCAGCATAGTGAAATACGGCGGTACGCAGGAAGAAGTGAAATCTTCTTTGAAAGATATGTGTGACCGGATCAAACCGACGGCCTTGCTGTTGGGGGCAGGGGTATCTACCGGTGCGGTGGTGTATACACTGCGGGAAATGGGCATTTCTATACCGGAAGATATGAGCATTGTGGCTTGCAGCATCACCAGACAGCAGGATTGTTACGGCATTCCTTTGACAGCAGTGGAAATCATGCGGCAGGAAATGGCGGAAGCGGCACTGTTTTGGCTGGAACAGATGTGGGCCGGAGATCAATATCCCAAAAAGGCATTGGTACCAAGCAAATTAGAAGACAAGGGCAGTGTGTGTCCACTGATTGTCTAAAATAGGATTTTGTTGAGAAGTATTTCTGAAAAATTTTCGGAAGAAAACAGATAGAAAGCTGGAATCTTTGATAAAGGATTTCAGCTTTTTTGTTTTGTTGAGAAGAAATACTTTTTTGTTGGAAAAACAACAGAAATGATAGAAGCTTTGTCATAAAATAGTGCCATAGAAAAATGATAGGAATTCAAAAGGAGGCGGAAGCCATGGGATATATCAAAAACATTCCACATGAAAATATACTGCGTTTGGCGGAACAGGTCAGTATCCAGCCGGGACAGGTGGTCAGCAAAACGCTGGCACAGAATAAAGCGGTCAGTTTGACCATATTTGCTTTTGACAAAGATGAAGAAATCAGTACCCACGCATCTCATGGGGATGCCATGGTAACAGTATTGGAAGGCACCGGAAAATTTACGGTAGATGGCAAAGAATATATTTTGCAGGAAGGGGAAACACTGGTAATGCCAGCAGGAAAACCTCATGCCGTATACGGTCAGGAAGCATTCAAGATGTTATTAACGGTTATTTTTCCTTTGGAAGGATAAAGATAGAGGATAAAAAAGGAGAGAAGAATGATGAATATGTTTTGTTTTCAGTGTCAGGAAACAGCAGGCTGCAAAGGCTGCACCCGTGTGGGGGTATGCGGGAAAAGCGCGCAGACAGCAGGCTTGCAGGATTTATTGATTTATGTGACAAAGGGGCTTTCTGATGTGGCAACAAAGCTGCGGAAAGCAGGTAAAAAAGTTGGAACAGATGTGAACCATCTGGTGACAGAAAATCTGTTTATCACCATTACAAATGCAAACTTTGATGATGAAAAAATCACAAGACGTATTGTGGACACATTGGCTTGCAAAGAAGCACTGCTGGCAGAATTGGGCAGCGATGCAGGTCTGACAGAAGCTGCAAAATGGAATGGAACAGAAGAAACATTTGCGGAAAAAGCGGCACAGGTGGGCGTTCTTTCCACAGAAAATGAAGATATTCGCAGTCTGCGGGAAATGATTGTATATGGTCTGAAAGGTATGGCTGCTTACAATAAACATGCCAATGCCCTGGGGAAAGAAAATGAAGCTATTGACGCCTTTTTGCAGGAAACACTGGCAAAAATACTGGATGACAGTCTGGATGTGGAAGCCCTTGTGGCATTGACTATGGAAACAGGTAAATACGGCGTAGATGCTATGGCTATGCTGGACGAAGCAAATACAACTGCTTACGGTAATCCACAGATTACAAAGGTTTCTCTGGGTGTACGGAAAAATCCCGGTATTCTGGTTTCCGGCCATGACCTGAGAGATTTGGAAATGCTGCTGAAACAGACAGAAGGCACAGGTGTAGACGTATATACACACTCTGAAATGCTGCCTGCACATTACTATCCCGCATTCCAGAAATACAGCCACTTTGCAGGCAACTATGGTAACGCATGGTGGAAACAGAAAGAAGAATTCGAAGCATTCAACGGCCCTGTGCTGCTGACAACAAACTGTCTGGTACCTCCACTGGAAAGCTACAAAGACCGTGTGTATACCACTGGCGCAGTAGGTTTCCCCGGATGTAAACATATTCCCGGCGGTGTAGGGGAAGAAAAAGATTTCTCCGCATTGATCGCTCATGCAAAACAGTGCCCTGCGCCTACAGAACTGGAAACAGGTGAAATCGTTGGCGGTTTTGCTCACCATCAGGTATTGGCACTGGCAGACAAGATTGTGGAAGCCGTAAAGAGCGGCGCTATCAAGAAATTTGTTGTTATGGCTGGCTGTGATGGCCGTAGCCCCAAACGGAATTACTACACAGATTTCGCAAAAGCTCTGCCCAAAGATACTGTGATTCTCACAGCAGGCTGTGCGAAATACAAATACAATAAACTGGACTTGGGCGACATCAACGGTATCCCTCGTGTACTGGATGCTGGTCAGTGTAATGACAGCTACTCTCTGGCAGTGATTGCCCTGAAACTGAAAGAAGTATTCGGTCTGGAAGATATCAACGATCTGCCCATCGTATATAACATTGCTTGGTATGAACAGAAAGCAGTTATCGTATTGCTGGCACTGCTGTATCTGGGTGTGAAAAATATCCATCTGGGGCCTACACTGCCCGCATTCCTTTCTCCCAATGTGGCAAAAGTGCTGGTAGAAAACTTCGGCATTGCAGGCATTGGTACTGTGGAAGAAGATATGGAACTGTTCTTCGGCGAATAAGAAAAGAAAATAGAATTTTTCAAAATGCAGATTCCTCTTCAGGAAATATATGAGATAAAATCTTCGTAAAAATAAGAAAGCTGGAACCCTTCATCTAGTAAGGATTTCAGCTTTCTTTGTTTTTATAAAAGGGATATTTGTGTTAAGGTGTATCGTTTTCTGGTGTTTCATTTTTTTCATAAGCTGCCAGTTTTTCCTGCAAAGCTTCCACCTGCGCTTTCCATTTTGCGTTGACGGCGGAAATTTCTTCGCTGCGCTGGGAAAGGAGGGTTCGCAGTTCTTCCAGTTCGTCATTCTTTTCTTCTCGTACTTGGGATGGTGCAGAAGCGGCGTATAACTGAGGTTGTGAAAGGGGAATATTTTCTGAGAAAATGGCTGGATGAAAATTGTTTTGTCTGTCACCAATGGCTTCTGCGGCAAAAGGATCAGATGCACCGATGAATTCACCTTTCAGACTTTGCAGGGGGAAAGGAAATGTGCAGCGTTCTACAGGGCCAAGGGAAGTACCATTTTCACAGATGCATCGCATAGGCAGACCATTTGCGCACCAGAAAAGTATGATCTTATCCTGTTGGCGATAAACCAGACAATGGTCGCAGGCGGAGCCGCTTTCCCAAAGTACGAAGGGACGTCCAACGGCAGAACCCTGTTTGCAGCGATAAACCACCTGATTGCGGAACAGGTTCCGGCTGAGATAGAGAATATGCATCTGCTGGTTGTCTTCCAGAATGGAAAAGTCCGTACAAGTGCCCCCTGTCTGAATCAAAGGAGAAAGACTGCCCATGGTGAAAGGAGAAAGAAGGATTTCCCGGGCACTGATGGTGCTGCGGTGGGAACGATAGTACAAAATCACATGATTTTCTCCCAACCTGCGGCCCAGAAAAGGTGCTCCCGGCAGCGGCAGAAAATGGTCGATTTGATATGGCGGCTGCCACTGCCCTTTCTGGAATAGGGCGTATTCTAAAACATGATTGCCGCTTTGGGGTTGGGATACGCCATAGAAAAGATGGAAGGCGTCTTTTTGGGGCGCCATGAAACAATAGGTATTTTGCCATCGCTTGTCACCTGCCTGCCACAAAGGGCGCGGTTCCCACTGTATCAAGTCGGAGGAGGCAGACAATATGAGCCTTCCGTCAGTGGTGGGATAGAGCAGGTATGTATAAGATTCATATTGGCAAAGAGAAAAGGCGGAAACGCCTTCTGCAATACAAAAGGGGGTGTATCTGCCGTCGGAAGTCTGTCTGCGGCACCACAGACGGTTATGCTCCAGAGAAAAAACAGCAATGTCCCCCTGTGGGGTTTTCAGATATTTCACATTGGGATTTTGCATGATTGACACTCCTGTCGTTTTTATCACTAGTATATGATGGAAAATCAAAAATAGAATTAATAAAATAAAGCAAA
>NZ_CAJMDQ010000013.1 GCF_905212195.1 uncultured Anaerotignum sp.
TTCAGGTTCTAGTGGACATTACGTCCGTGCAGGTTCAAGTCCTGTCATCCGCATCTGAAAAGGCCATTGCAGAAGCAGTGGTCTCTTTTTTTATCTCAGGCTTGCAAAGGACAGTTAGGAGGAAAGAAAATGAGTTTGGACAGAACCAGAAGATGGATGCGTTTTTGTTGTTTGATTGGTTTGTTCTGTATCATCTATACGATTTTTACAGGGGATTATTCCGGCAAAAGCCCACTGATGTGGATTGGCATTGCCTTCATTGCGGCAGCGGCTTTCATTTATTTCCGTCATGGGGTTTGCTGTCACTGCGGCAGACGGTTGCCCATTCATGACATTTATCAGGGGAAATTCTGCCCCTACTGCCGGGGAGATCTTCACATGAATTCCTCCTCTGCACCCAGAAGATAAGGCTCATAAACGGATGTTTCCATGAACGGAAATGTCCGTTTTTTGTTTAGAAGATGGCTTTTCTTCCATACTTATGCTATGATGAAACAAAGGGGGGATTGCCATGACATTGAAGAAACTGCGGAAAAAATATAAGATGTGGCTGACATTGGCATTTGTATTTTTGGTTTTGATGTTCGTTTTGAGCGGACTGCAGGTTGACGGATGGGTTGAGGTTTGTATGGGGGCAACATTCTTTTGCTTAGTTATGGTGATTTACATGATGCTCCGTTATGGCAGATGCAGGGTCTGCTATAATTTGCTGGACCCTTATGTCCTGTTCCATGGGGGTCACTGCAAGTTCTGTGGTACACCTGTGGAGGATGGGGAAGAAAAAAGACTGACGTTTCGGAATATGCGGGAAATGACAGAAGACGAAATCAATGGTTTTTTGCAGGAAGGCTGGAAAATCGGCTGTGCCGTGGGTACAGAAAAAGAACAGCAGGAATTGCTGGAAGCACTTTCTCGTTCCAAAGAAACGGGATTCCCTCAGTTTGTACTGGTATATGAAAAAGATGTGCTGATTGGCTTTCTTTTCATTTATGGAGAGGAAGGGCATACTTGGATTATCCATAATGCCGACGAAAAGACATACGAACAGGAAAAGGAAATGCTGGCGTATGGTCGTGACTTATGCAAAAAATTGGGCAGTGAAAAGCTGGCGGCATGTTTTCGGCAACAACTTAAAGAAGTGGAACGCATGGGAAAAAGCCATCGGGAGGCATGGGAAGAAAAGTGTTCTGGCAAATGAATTCCATTGAGAAAGACTTTATGAAAAGAGATTGTAAAAAGTTTGAAAAAAGTTATTGACAAAGAACCTGTTTTATAGTATGATAGTCAAGCAAGTTCAAAAAAGCATATGCGGATGTGGCGGAATTGGCAGACGCGCTAGATTCAGGTTCTAGTGGACATTACGTCCGTGCAGGTTCAAGTCCTGTCATCCGCATCCAGAAAAAAGACCATCGTAGAAACGATGGTCTTTTTTTACGCCAGTTGCTTTTCTTCTGCAAAACGCTGCTGTACTTCTGTGCGGATTTCTCCCGGCTCTTTGCCAAGAGCTGCCGCCAGTTCCCCATAAAGAAGGCATTCCGCCTGTTTCAGATACCGCTGTTCTGTTTGAGAAATGTGTTTTCCCACACGGGCGTTTTCTTCGATTTTCTGATAAAGGGATTTCATCAGCTGCAAATACTGCATACAGTCATGGGTGTTCAGCATTTCGCTGTAGTGGTTGGCTGTTTCTTTGTGGTCCCGGCTGCGGAAAGGCTCCGCGGAGATGTGGCTGATGTTGTCCAGATAGCTTTTTGCCTCAGCGGCAGAAATGACAGGACGCATAAATGCCCGGGTGGAAACGGAAACGTGGATGGTTTCAGAAAAGGGGGAGAAAAGCGGAATCAGGGTGTAGTATAGGCGGCCATCTTTTTGCTGGGGAAGGGGCGCAACGTCTGCGACGCGGCATACGCCTGTATTGCCATAAAAAACCAACTGATCTTTTCGATACATGAAAACACTCCTTTCGCTTTTCCTGTGCTGTTTTTAGGATTTCCCAGAAAAACCCTTCGTATTCAGTGTATCACTGTTTTTTGCCCAAAATCAAAGGAGAAATGGGGTAAAAACGCATTTTTGTGAAGGATGCGCAGGGGGTGAAAAGCAGGTTTTGTGCAGAAGTCCTAGGGGCTGTTGGTGAATTTTTCGCAAAAAAGGCATGAAAAAATCCCCTTTCAAAAGAAAGGGGATTTTGTGTTTGTTTACAGGCTCATTTCCAGTTTTTTGCGCATGTCTTCGATCTGTTCGTCTGTCAGATCCATGGGTTTGTATGCAATGGTGATGCCGTCGTTTTCATAACGAGGAATCAGGTGCAGATGGAAATGGAATACAGTCTGACCGGCAACGGTGCCGTTGTTCTGCATCACGTTCATGTGGTCAAAGCCCAGTCTTGCTTTCATTTCTCTTGCGATGATAGCTGCCAGACGGAACAGTCTGCCGGCTTTGTCCGGGTCGATTTCAAAGATATTGGCAACGTGTTCCTTCACCAGAATCAGCACATGGCCTTCGTTGGCAGGAAAACGGTCCAGAATTACCTTAAATTCATCGTTTTCATATATAGTGGCGGAGCCGAATTCCCCCGACACGATTTTACAGAAAATACAGTCGCTCATAAGTATTCATCCTTTCGTATGTGATTTGCTATCAGTATAGCACGAAAGGAAGCAGATTGCACAGATTTTTGTTCAAAAATATTTGCTGAACAGATAGGTCAATGCGTTGGCGTGGCTCTGCTTATCTGTGAGAATCTCGAAAAACAGGTCACGGAGGGCACCGTCGGGTACTGCCAGAAAGAAATTCCGATAGAAATCTGCCGCATCCAATTCCTGCATGAGGGTTTCCTCCAGATAGGCTTTGGGGTCGATGACTTCCAGAGTGGAAGGGGTCTGGCTTTCGTCAGGAGTTTCCGGCGTTTCGCCTGTAATGAGGAACAAGGCTTCCCGCAGGTTTTTCAGATGCTTTTTCTCATCCAGATACATGGATTTGAGCATATCGGCAGAGGGGGAGAGCACAGGGGCTTCCGTCAGTAAGCGGCGGTAACGGTTGGCAAGCTGGGCCGTTTCCTCTGCGGCCACTTTCAGCAGCGCCAGCAGACGGTCGTCCTCTGCCAGTTCTGCAATGGCAGGGTCTTTGGCTTCCCGCGCTGTCAGGCTCTGCCGCTGGAAATAATGGGTATTGCGATTATATGGGTACATGTTTGTCAGTCTCCTTTGCTTTTTTCTATCATATCTATGCGGCAAAAAGGTGGGACTTGCATAAAATCGCCTTTTTTTCAGAAAAAACAGAAATCTTCTGGCAGTTGCCCATTTTTTCTGTTATGATAGGAAACAGTGAAAAATAGTATATTACAGGGGTGAATTCTCTATGAAACGAATTGTATTGACAGGTGGCGGCACAGCGGGCCATGTGACGCCCAATCTGGCAATCCTGCCTTTGCTGCGGCAGGAAGGCTGGGAAGTTTTGTATATCGGCTCCGAAAACGGCATTGAAAAGAAACTCATTGAGGCGGAAGGGGTGCCTTATTACAGCATTCCCACAGGGAAACTGCGCCGTTATCTGTCCAGACAGAACATCACCGATATGTTCCGTGTGGTAAAAGGCGTCAGCGAAGCCACCAAACTGCTGAAAAAACTGAAACCCGATCTGGTATTCTCCAAAGGCGGCTTTGTAGCAGTGCCCGTCGTGCTGGGTGCAAAGAAAAACAAGATTCCTGTTATCATTCACGAATCCGACATCACACCGGGTCTGGCAAACAAAATCGCTATGCCTTTTGCAAAGACAGTCTGCACCACATTCCCGGAAACACTGAAATATGTTCCCAAGGAAAAAGGCATCCACACAGGTACACCTATCCGTGCGGAACTGTTCAAAGGCGACAGACAGAAAGGTCTGGAAATCTGCGGTTTTGACGGCACAAAGCCTGTTCTGCTGCAGATGGGCGGCTCTCTGGGGGCTGTGAAGCTCAACGACGCTCTGCGGGAAAGCCTGCCTTCTTTGCTGAAGGATTTTGACATCATCCACCTTTGTGGTAAAGGTCATAAGGAAGAAAGTCTGGAAGGCACAAAGGGATATCGTCAGTTTGAATATGTTACCGATGAACTGGCAGATTTGTTTGCCGCAACAGATGTCATCATTGCCCGTGCAGGCAGCAACTCCATTTCCGAGTTCTTGGCGCTGAAAAAGCCCCATCTGCTGATTCCTCTTTCTGCAAAGGCAAGCCGCGGCGACCAGATTCTGAATGCTGCGTCCTACGAAAAACAGGGCTTTGCTATGGTGCTGCCGGAAGAAGAACTGACAGCGGAAACCATGGAAACAAAAGTGCGTGAACTTTATGCAAATCGGGAAACCTATATTGCAGCCATGGAAAAGAGCACCCAGAACAATGGTGTGGAAGCAGTTATGGCGCTGATTCGCCAATTTTAATAAACATTTAAGAAAAACAAATTGACACAGACTTTTTGCGTGTAATAAAATATTTCTCATGTATGAGATGAAAAAAGCAGGCAGGAGGAAAACAATGATGAAAAAATATATCAGTTTGATTCTGGCAGGACTTTTGATGTTCACAGCAGCAGGATGCGGCAGTGAAGCACAGGCGGAAACCGATACAGAATCTACAGGTGAATATGTGAATCTGCAGGCGCAGATGCCGGAAGAAGGCGAGGAAATCGCTGTCATCGACACTTCCAAAGGTGTTGTGAAAATGCGTTTCTTCCCCGAAGAAGCACCTAAGGCAGTGGAAAACTTCAAAACACTGGCAAAGGACGGCTACTATGATGGACTGACATTCCATCGTGTCATTGAGGACTTCATGATTCAGACCGGTGACCCTACGGGTACAGGTACTGGCGGCGAAAGCTGCTGGGGAGAAGACTTCGAGGATGAAGTTTCCCCGAACCTGCATTTTTATAACGGCGCTGTTGCCATGGCAAACAAAGGCCCCAACACCAACGGCAGCCAGTTCTTCATTGTGCAGGCAAAAACTGTGACAGAAGATTATCTGAAAACACTGGAAGATGCCCGTGATAACAACGAAGAAGAAATGGGCGTTACCATCGGCGATGAATTTTATACACTCAGCCAGCTTTATCCCGACAGCGTGATGGATTATTATCGGGAACATGGCGGCGCAGTCCATCTGGAATATGTTTACGGCAACGCTTACACCATTTTCGGTCAGGTCATTGAAGGAATGGATGTAGTGGACGCCATCGCAGCTGTGGATGTGGATGAAAATTCCAAACCACTGGAAGATGTGATCATCAACAGCATCACATTTGAACCCTACACAGCACAGTAAAGAAAGATAGAAATGAGGATTTGGAATATGAGAAAGAAACTGGTTTTGGTATTGACATTGATGTGTGCCGTTGCAGCTTTTGTCGGCTGTGGGAAAGAAGAAGTTCCCCAGCAGGAAGTTTCCTACAACATGACTTTCATCAATGAAACAGGAGAAGGCGCATCTGCCCTGAAAATCCGTCCCACAGAAGACGACGACTGGACAGATAACATGCTGAAGGAATCCGAATGGAAAAATGGTTTTTCCGTACCTGTTACCCTGAATGGCATGGTGCCTGTAGTGGAAAACGGCTGGCAGGTGCAGATGACATTCACAGACGGTACAGAACAGATCTGGGACAATGTTGTTCTGGAAGATGGTGACACCATCACATTTACACTGGAAAATGGTGTTGCATCTGTGACACATATGCCTGCGGAAGACATGACAAGTGACACAGACGATGTACTGGAAGATGGCGATGTACAGAACCAGTTGGAAGACGAATCTTTGCAGGATGATGTCCTGACAGAAGAATAAGAAAAAACAGAGAGGATTTGGCAAAAGCCGATCCTCTCTTTTGTTTTGTAAGAAAGAATTAAGAGAAATGCCCACTGTTTTCTAAGATTTATGGGGTATGATAAGCATGGAGTGTATGGTAGCTTTTGAAAAACAAAATTTTCGCCATACAGGGAAACTGGCGAATGATTTAAGGAGGCAACCTTCATGAAAACAAAAAAAGAAAACATACTGGTGCTGGTAACGGCGGGGAAAGAATCCAAAAGATTCATGGAACTGGCCAAAGATGCCGCAGAGGCAGGCAACGGGGATTTATACATCTTGCATGTAGCGCAGGGCGAAAATATACTGGAAAGCGGAGAAATGTACGAAATGCAGCGGCTGGCAGATTATGGGTGCCGGCTGGGCGGGCAGGTCTGCCTGTGCTGTGAGCAGGACGTGGCAGCCTATATCAGCCGCTTTGCCAGAGAAAAAGACATTACAGGCGTGCTGCTGGAGCCGCCGGTGAAAAAAGAGAAAAAATCTATCTGGAAAGAATTGCTGGAGCGGATTGCGGCACTTTTGCCGCCGGGCACTAGCCTGCTTTCCGAAAGAGAATTGGCTGCCGCGGCAGTATGACCGAAAAAAACACAGGATGCCTGAGGTACCTGTGTTTTTTTACGGATTTTTAGGGGCCAGCAAGGCGGAATTGCTATTTTTTGTTGCAAATCGGGCCAAATTATATTATGATTGCAAAGAGCAAGTTTTTTGCGAAAGAATGGATGATAAAGTTAAAGGAGAGAAATGATATGAGTTTGTATGAAAGCTGGATGGAAAAAGCATTTTCCAAAGAAGGCAGAAGTGTGGATGCGATTTGGGATGAATACCTGCCCAAGGAACAGCACATCTATGAATATATTCTGGCAAATAAAGTAACAAAGCTGGAAGGCACAGTAAAAGAACTGGCAGAACGTTTCTCCATGACCACAGAAGAAATCGTGGCTTTCGTGGACGGCATCAACGATGTACTGCCTACACCTTACGAAATGACAACACTGGAAGAAGATACAGCCATTGTACTGGACATCGACTTTGAACGTCTGTTCAAGAAAATGGTAGAATACCATGCAGAACACCTGTATCAGCTGCCCCAGTGGGATGGCATCTTTGACGCAGACACAAGAAAACGTCTGACACTGGAACAGAAACGCTCCAGAACCATCGTCAAAGGCGAAAAAATCGGACGCAATGACCCTTGCCCTTGCGGCAGCGGCAAAAAATACAAAAAATGCTGCGGAGCAAACCTGTAAGCATATGAAAACCATTTTGCGCAAGGTTGACCCCCTGCAGCCCGATGCAGACATCATCGCCGAAGGAGCCGAAATCCTCAAAAGAGGCGGTCTGGTTGCTTTCCCAACAGAAACGGTTTATGGTTTGGGGGGCAACGGTCTGGACGGTGAAGCCTGCAAAGGCATTTATCTGGCAAAAGGTCGTCCTTCCGACAATCCTTTGATCCTGCATATCTCCCAAATCAGTGAATTGCGTCCCATTGTGCGGGAGATTCCTGCGGCGGCGCAGAAACTTATGGATGCTTTCTGGCCGGGTCCATTGACCATGATTTTCCCCAAAACGGATATTGTGCCTGATTCCGTCACTGGTGGACTGGATACGGTAGCAGTGCGCTTTCCGTCCCATCCTGTTGCCATGGCGTTGATTCGTGCGGCAGGTCTGCCCATTGCGGCACCCAGTGCCAACGCATCCGGTAAGCCCAGCCCCACAAGGGCATCCCATGTGGCTTTTGATCTGGATGGGAAGATTGATATGATTCTCGATGGCGGTGCGGCAGAATGGGGACTGGAATCCACCATTGTGGATGTTTCCGTAACACCCCCGATGATTCTCCGTCCCGGTGCCATCACAAAGGAAATGATGGAGCCTTTTGTGGGCGAAGTGACTGTAGATCCTGCCATTTTGCAGAAACCGCAGGAAGGACTGCGTCCCAAAGCCCCCGGCATGAAGTACACCCATTATTCCCCCAGAGCGGAAGTATATCTGGTGCGGGGAGAAGGGGTACAGGCGAAGATCAATGCCCTGACTGCACAGGAAAAAGCAGCAGGGAAAAAAGTCGGCGTTCTTGCCACAGAAGAATCCAAAGACGGCTATACAGCGGACATTGTCCTGTCTGTAGGCAGTCGGGAAAATCTGGAGGAAGTGGGCGCCAACCTGTTCAAAGTATTGCGCAAATTCGATTTCTTGGAAGCAGATACGGTATACGCGGAAGTATTCCCTCTGGAAGGGGAAGGGCTGGCCATCATGAACCGGCTCCAGAAGTCTGCCGGATACCGTTTCATTGAAGCGAAAGGAGAAGAAAAATGATAGCACTTGGCTGTGACCACGGCGGTTTCCCTCTGATGAAGGAAGTCATCGCTTATTTAGACGCAAATAACATTCCTTATAAGAATTATGGGACATTCTCCGAAGAATCCGTGGATTATCCCGTATATGGCAAACTGGTTGCCCACGCTGTAGCAGACGGCGAATGCGATAAAGGTATCCTCATCTGCGGCACAGGCATCGGTATCTCCATTGTGGCAAACAAAGTCAAAGGCATCCGTGCAGCACTGTGCGGCGATGTGTTCTCCGCAAAAGCAACCAGAGAACATAACGATGCTAACATTCTGGCAATGGGCGCACGTGTGACAGGCCCCGGTCTGGCACTGGAAATCGTAAAAGCATTCTTGGAAACACCTTTTTCCAATGATGAACGCCATATCAGAAGAATCAAACAGATCGAAGATTGAGAAAGGGGAAATCCATGAGTAAATTATTCGTATCGGAACATCCGCTGATCCAGAGCAAAATGGCAATGCTGCGTGACGCAGAAACTGGCGCAAAGGAATTTCGTGAGATCATCGGCGAAGTAGCCATGCTCCTTTCCTATGAAGCTACCAGAGACCTGCCCTTGAAAGAAGTTCAGGTGCAGACACCGGTGGATGTGGCACAGTGCCGCACCATCGACACAAAACTTGCCATTGTGCCCATTCTCCGTGCAGGTATTGGCATGACAGAAGGTCTGCTGCGGCTCATGCCTACAGCAAAGATCGGACATATTGGTCTGTATCGTGACCCCAATACACTGCTGCCTGTGGAATATTACTGCAAACTGCCTGCCGATGTGGAAGAAAGAACTGTTTTTCTGACAGATCCCATGCTGGCAACAGGCGGCACAGCGGAAGCTGCCATCGGATTTTTGAAGGATAAAGGCGTAAAGAAAATCATCTTCCTGTGTATTCTGGCTGCGCCCGAAGGCGTGAAAAAGATACAGGAAGCCCATCCTGATGTAGATATCTACGCAGCGGCTTATGATAAATGTCTGAATGACCATGGCTATATTGTGCCGGGTCTGGGGGACGCCGGTGACCGTATTTTCGGTACGAAATAAACTGGGTTCCTTTTTTCGGCGTTTGCCGAAAGGGTTAGGAGTGAATTTTTTTGGTAGAGCATAACTGGTTGTTATATATTGCGGCTTTTGCCTGCGCTTTTGCCATTACGCTGGTGACAACACCTTTCGCAAAATGGCTTTCCGCAAAAGTGGGCGCCATTGACTATCCCAAAGACAGAGGGGTACATAAAAAACCTATGCCTCGTATGGGCGGCGTTGCCATTGTGCTGGGCTTTCTCATTACGGTGCTCATGGTCTATTTCTTTGACCGCAGCATGAGCCCCAAACAGTTTGTGGGCTTTATCGTAGGCGCTGGCATCATTGCGGTGCTGGGTATGATCGACGATATGAAAGACCTGCCGGCAAAACTGAAATTCTGCGTGCAGATCGTAGCGGCGCTGATCGTTATTTTCTCCGGCACACAGATTCAGATTGTGCTGTGGCCTGTAACGGCAACATTGCAGAAATTAAGTATTCCCATTACGCTGGTGTGGATCGTTGGTGTTACCAATGCGGTGAACCTCATCGACGGTCTGGACGGTCTGGCGGCAGGGGTAACAGGCATTGCGGCCCTGAGCCTCATGGTGCTATGTATCATGACAGGTACCACCACAGCGGTGGTGCTGACAGCGGCTCTGGCAGGGGCATGTCTGGGCTTCTTGCCCCGTAACTTTAACCCCGCGGAAATTTTCATGGGGGATACAGGCTCCACATTTTTGGGCTTTGTGCTGGCAGTAACCAGTATTCTGGGCGTGTTCAAAGGCTATGCCCTGCTGGCGCTGGTAGTAAGTATTTTCTGTATTGGTCTGCCCATTTTCGACACCATTTTTGCCATGCTTCGTCGTATGGCGAAACATCAGCCTATCATGCAGGCAGACAGAGGGCATCTGCACCATAAACTCATTGACCATGGTTTCAGCCAGAAAAAGGCGGTACTCATTATGTATGCCATCAGTATTTTTCTGGGACTGCTTGCCATCTTCATTGCCGTCAAAGACTCCCGTATCTTCGTGGTGGCTTTGCTGACAGTGGTGGTACTGAGTTTCATCATTTACTATTTCAATGCCCACATCAAAAATAAAAATCAGTAAGGTTCAGAGGAATCTGCCCTTTAGGGGCTTCTTCATAAGAAAACAAAGAAAGCTGAAATCAGAGGATTTCAGCTTTCTTATATTTTATCAGACTTGTTTTCTGAATGGGAACTTGCTGAGCAGGTTCCTCTTTTATTGTGAAGGGAAGGGTTTTGTAGTATAATAACCCTGTATGCATAAAGAAAAGGAGGGAGAGATATGGCGGAGGAAATCCGTATTTTGAAAGATTTTATCGAAAAAGAAGTGCCAAAAGCGCCCCCGCTGTATGTGTCCGTCTTTTTGATGACAAAAGCGGCAGAAGGCAAGACTTCAGCGGCAGAAATCGCGGAAAAACTGGAAATACTGGAAAGCGATGTGCTGAAAGCATGGCGGTATTGGGAGGAACGGGACTGTTTCGCAAGAGAAACGGCGCAGGTGTCCCAGCCAAAAGCCATTCCCTCGGAACGCCCACAGTATTCCCCTGCGGAATTGTCCTGTTATCTGAAACGGGAGGATGTGAAACGGCTGTTCCAGTCTGCCCAGCAGAAATTGGGCAAGACCCTTTCCAGCGGCGATATGGCGACACTGTTCAGCTTTTATGACTGGCTGGGACTGCCTTTGGAGGTCATTGACCTGCTGTTGACTTACTGTGTTTCCCGTGGCAAACGGGGGATGCATTATATCGAAAAAGTCGCCATGGGCTGGGCAGAGGAAGGCTTGGATTCTCTGGAAGCCGTGGAGGAATATTTGCAGATACGCAAGGAAGGCTATGGCGCCATCATGCGTGCCTTTGGGCAGGGAAAACGTCTGCCTGCGCCGGAAGAAGAAACATATATGAAAAAATGGCTGCGGGAGTATAAGCTGCCGCTGGATGTGGTGGTAACGGCTTGCGAGCGCACCATCATGCGTACGGGCGGTGTCAGCTTTGCCTATGCGGATAAAATTTTGCAGCAGTGGCATCAGGCAGGGGTGAAAAGTCAGGAGGATATTGCCAGACTGGATGAAGCTTTTGCGGCAAAACGCGCCCAGCAGAAGGCTTCCGAGCAGCCCAGACAGACAGCGCCCCAAAGACAGAACCGTTTCATCAACTACACCCAAAGAGAATGGGACTATAACGAACTGGAACGGCTGGAACGGGAAAAACAAAGAGAATGGTAAGGCAGGTGAGAAATTTTGGCAACCAGAACACAGATTTATAAAGAAATTCTGCGGGAATATGACGCTCTGCGGACAGAACAGGCGGCAAAACTCCGTCAGCGGAAAGAAGAAATCTACCGCCGTTTGCCCCGTGTACGGGAAATCGACGAAACCCTTTCCATGCTGGGGGTACAAACCGCAAAGCTGGTGCTTCTGAAGCCCGGTGATATGCAGGATGCCTTGGTGGAAATGCGGGCAAAACAGAAAGAATTGCAGACAGAACGGCGGATGTTATTGGAAAGCATCGGCTTGACTCCGGCAGATATGGAATTGCAATACGTCTGCGAAACCTGCAAGGATACGGGCTATGTGGATAACGTGCCCTGCACCTGCCTGAAACAGAAAGTCATGGACAAGCTTTATGACCAGTCCAATGTGCGGGATATTGTGAAAGTGGAAAACTTCGACCACTTTGATGTACGTCTTTACAGCGAGCAGGTTTCCAAAAAAGAAGGTATCTCTCCCAGAGAAAACGCCATGCAGATTTTGCGTCAGGCATTGGCTTTCGTTGAAAACTTCGCCGATGGAGGACAGAATCTTTTGCTCTACGGCGCAACGGGCTTAGGGAAAACATTCCTGTGCAGCTGCATCGCCAAAGAATTGCTGGATCAGGGCTATGTGGTGCTGTATCTGACGGCAGGTCAGCTGTTCCGCAAGCTGGAAGAAATCCGTTTTTCCAAGGATGAGGATGCGGAAAAAGAAGAATGGGACAAGGAATTGCTGGAAGCGGATTTGCTCATCATCGATGACTTGGGCACAGAGTTTGCAACCCTCTTTACAGCGTCGGAACTGTTCCGCCTCATCAATGACCGGAAGTTGAAAAATAAATCCGTTATCATTTCCACAAATCTGAATCCCGAGGACATTACCAATCAGTATTCAGACCGCATCACTTCCCGTCTGCGGGAGTATAAAGTGTTGAAATTCTTCGGGGATGATATCCGCGTGGTGAAGAAATTCCGAAAGTGAGGGATTGCCATGAAAAGTGAGTTGTGCCAGATTCCCGGCGTGGGGCCGAAAATGGCGTCCTATCTGGAACAGCAGGGCATCCATACCCTTGCAGACCTGAAGGGGAAAGACCCTCAGGAAATTTATGAAAAAGATTGTGCCGCTAAGGGCTTTCGGGTTGACCCCTGCGCCCTGTACGTCTGGCGGCTGGCAGTCTACTATGCGGAAAATGAGGAGAAAGACCCGGAAAAACTGAAATGGTGGTACTGGAAAGACCACCCATACCCGGAAAGATAAAGAGAAAGTCGTTCTTAGTAAAATAAGGACGGCTTTTTTTGTCGGAAAAAACAATACGATAAAGACAGGTTTCGCCAAAAAAAACAGGCATATTTCCGTAAACTATGGCTATGGAGGGAAAGACATATGGAAAAAACGGAAATTTTACTGGAAACGGAACAGAAACTGCCCCCTTTGGGGAAAGCCCTGCGTCCAACTCCTGCCCCTAAGACGAAACAGAAAACTTCTCTGGCACAGGCAGGGAGATATGGCACCTTATGGGCCATGGTGTATCTTTGGAGCGGCGGCGAAGTATTGCAGATTTTACATCCCCTTGCCATGAGCATATTGACGGTGTTTCTTGGAAGTGGTCGGGTATTTTGGCTGGCATTGTCTGCGGCGGCGTTGGGCGGCATAGGAAACGGTGCAGCTTTGAAGCATGGAGCGGTGCTTTTGGCGGCAACCCTCATCCATTTAACATTGGGACGCTTTGTCACGACGGAAGAAACCCTAAAAAAAGCCCTGTTAGGCGCTTTTGCCATGGCTTTGGGTGGATGCTTTTACGCCGTAGGGCAGGGCGGACTGACATTTTATTTTGTGGTGGCAGGAGTGGAAAGTGCTATGGTATTGGGCATTTCCCTGTTGGTGCAGAAAGGGGCAGGCGTGCTGTTTGCCCCCAAAAGAACGGCAGTGTGGAGCCGAGAAGAAACCTTATCGGTGCTTCTGATACTGGGCGGCGCTTTGACGGGGGCTGCACAGATGGAACTGCCTTTTTTGCAGGACAGGCTCTTTCCTGTGCTGACGGCGTTATTTTTGCTCATTGCCGCATGGCGGGAAGGCGTTGGCGGCGGCGCGGCGGCAGGTGCCCTCATGGGTTTTCTGCTCTTTGTTTGTGGTGTGGGGAATCTGCCACTTTTTGCGGTGCTGGCGTTGGGTGGATTGTTGGCTGGATGTTTGAAAGATGTTGGCAGGTTCTTTGCAGGAACGGCTTTCTGGATGACAGCGGTACTGTTCAGTTTTTACGGCGAGCCTGTCTTTGAAAACAGAGAACAGCTTCTTTGGTTGGGTGTTGGTGCCTTGGTGTTTTTGTTCCTGCCCAAAAAGATATTGGCTGGTGCTGGGGGGCTATGGCAGGCAAATCAGGCAAAAGACCGCTATACCCAGATGCGGGAAATGGCGGAGGAACGGCTGAAAGGCTTCGGGAAAGCCTTTCACGGTCTGGCGAAGGTATTCGGCGGCGAAGAAGAAATGAGGAAACAGGAAATTTCTGCCTTAGTAGATACGGTGGCGGAGAAGGTCTGCCAAAGCTGCGGCATGGCGCACTATTGCTGGGATGAAGAAGTATATCGTACTTACAGTATGACATTTTCCGCTTTGTCCTGTTGTGACGGAGCAGGACGGGTCACCACGGAACAGCTTCCAGCGTGGTTTCAGGAAATGTGCCCCCGAAAAGAAGCCTTTGCCCAAACGGTATGCACTGTCTATGAGCGATACCGTCAAGATTTGGTCTGGGCAGGCAGATTGCAGGAGTGCCGGAATCTGGTGGGACAGCAGTTGGACGCCGTAGGCGGCATTCTGGAGGAACTGACAGGACAAATGGATACAGGATGCATCATTCTGGAAAATTTACAGGAAAGCCTGACCCTTGCTTTGCGAAAAGCTGGCATCCGTGTACGGGAGGTACAGGTCACCGAGGAAAAAGGCGGCAGAGGGAAACAGGTGCGGCTGGTGGTGCGGGGATGCAATGGCAGAGGTATTTGTCGGGAAACCATCCTGCCTGTGGTGCGAAAAACACTGGGGCGGCAGATGGAACAGGCGGATGAAAATGTGTGCCATCTGGAAGGAGAAGGCTGTGTGCTGACCTTTGTGGAAGCCCCTGTTTTTGCATTGACAGCGGCAACGGCTTTTGCAGCAGGAGAAATGGGCAAGCCCTGCGGCGATGCATCTTCTTTTCTGGAAAGCGAAAGGGGGACTGCCCTTTTGGCGGTGTCTGACGGCATGGGCACCGGAGAAAAAGCGGCGGCGGAAAGCAAGGCTGCCATTGAACTTTTGGAACAGTTTGCGGCGGCAGGATTTTCCAGAGAATTGGCGGTGCAGCTCATCAATTCCGCTTTGCTTTTGCGGCGAGCAGAGGAGAACTATGCAACGTTGGATATTTGCAGCATAGACCTTTACGACGGACAGGCGGAGTTTATCAAGCTGGGGGCGGTGGCTTCTTTTATCTGCCGGGGAAATCGGGTCATTTCCGTTTATGCCCATACATTGCCTGCAGGGATACTGGAACAGGTGCGTGTGGAGAAAAACGACATGCGCCTGAAGGATGGGGACTTGATTCTTCTTTTGACGGACGGTATCACCGATGCTTTTGGAGGAGAGCGGCAGACAGCCCAATGGCTGGAGGAAAAATTTTTGCCCCAAGGATTCGCAAACCCTCAAGACGCGGCGGATTTTATATTACAGGCGGCGCAGGAGCATTGCCAGAAAGAACCGGACGACATGACGGTGCAGGCGGCAAGATTCTGGAAAAAAATTGCGTGAGAAAAGGCGTGGAATCACAGGCTGTGGTTTTGCGCCTTTTTGGATTTTCATTGACGGCAGGGCGGTTTTCGTGTAAAGTTTTCACAGAAAGGCGGCGAGGAATATGCTGGAACAGGTGCGGCGTACCATTGAAGAATATCATATGGCAAAAGGCGGCAGACTTATTGTAGGTCTGTCCGGCGGTGCGGACTCCGTGTGCCTGCTCCATGTGTTGGGGCAATTGGCACCTCGCTATGGCTGGGAATTGCAGGCGGTTCACATTCATCATGGTCTGCGGGGAGCAGAAGCAGACAGAGATGCGGCTTTTGCAATGAATTTTGCCCAATCTCTTGGGGTACCTTGTCAGGTGGTTTCTTTCGATGTGGCGGCAGAAGCCAGAAAACAGGGCAGAAGCACCGAAGAAATGGGCAGAATCCTGCGGTATGAAACCTTTGCAAAGCTGGCAGGGAAAAATGGGCAGATCGCTGTTGCCCATCATGCCAACGACCAGGCAGAAACATTGCTCATGCGTCTTTGCAGAGGTACGGGGCTTCTTGGTTTAACGGGCATGGCTCCGGTACGAGGGAACATCATCCGCCCACTGCTTTTTTGCAGCCGCAAGGAAATCGAAGCCTACTGCAAAGAAAACAGACTCATGTATCAGGAGGACAGCACCAACAAAGATACGGCATATACCAGAAATAAAATCCGCCATGAGGTATTGCCCTTGCTGGAGGAAGTCCACAGCGGAAGTACGGCACATTTGGCGGAAACGGCGGCACTTCTGGCGGCGGACAGCGATTTTCTGGAACAGACGGCAAGAGGGGCTTATGAAGAAACAAAACTGAATGAAAACCCTATCACATTATCCTGCGAGAAACTTTCTGCTCTCCATCGGGCTTTGCGGATGCGTGTCCTGCGGTATGCTATGGCGGATATGCTGGGCAGCAGCAAGAACATTTCCCATGTGCATTTGCAGGATGTGGAAAGCCTGCTGACAAAACAGAGCGGCACTTCTGTGAAAACGGCAGGAGGACTGGTGGTATCTCGGCAGTATGACAGGCTGATTTTTGGCAGAACGGAAAAGAAGCAGGCAGGATTTTCCTATGATATCCCTTTGGGGACGGACGTTTTTGTGCAGGAGGCGGAGCTTTTGGTGGAAAGCGGCGTTTTTTCAGGAAAAAGGGAAGAAATTCCCCTTGATGGCTGTACGAACGTCTTTGATTATGATAAAATAACACAGGACTTGTGCTGCCGTACCCGAGAAGCAGGGGATCAGATCACTTTGCCCGGCGGCACCAAAAAACTGAAATCGTTTTTCATCGACGAGAAGATCCCGGCGGATGAAAGGGGCAGTATCCCTCTCATTGCATGCGGCAGGGACATCGTCTGGATTTACGGCGGACGGACATCGGCAAAGTTTGCTCCCGACGCCCAAACGACACAATATGTATGGATTCGAATTACGGAGGCTCATCACAATGAAAGAAAGAATTGAAGTCATGTTCACAGCGGAAGAAATCACCAAACGTCTGGAAGAAATCGCCCAGGAAGTGTACGAAGAATTCGGCGATGAACAGGTGGAAATGGTATGCGTTCTCAAAGGCGGCGTTGTGACACTGGTAGAACTGGCTAAGAAAATGAAAATGCCCGTTACCATGAACTTTATGGATGTATCCAGCTACGGCGACGGTACAGAAAGCAGCGGTCATATCAAAATCCTGCGCGACCTGGATGAAGACATCACAGGCAAAAACGTACTGCTGGTAGAAGACATCATCGACAGCGGCAGAACCCTGAGCAAACTGCGCACACTGCTGATTCAGAGAAATCCTAAGAAACTGAAACTCTGCACACTGCTGGACAAACCTGACCGTCGTGTGACAGAAGTTCCTGTGGATTATGTAGGCTTCACCATCCCCGATGCTTTCGTTGTGGGCTATGGTCTGGACTATGCACAGAAATACAGAAACCTGGACTACGTAGGCGTGGTACATTTCGAAGAAGAATAATCAAAACAAAAAAGCGCGGATTTTTCTGTCAGAAAGACGGAAATTCCGTGCTTTTCTATTTGGCTGGAAAGAGCCGTTTCTCATGGAATTTTAAGAAAAGGCAAATTTTGGACAGGCATAGGAAAAATCAGCTTTTTTTACGAATTCTTTCCCAAAAGGAACATTGCCTTTTGGCGGAAGATGTGCTAGAATTATAAATTGATATGCTGGCTAATTTGGACAGCGTCAACAAAAAAATTAAGCATTTTAGGAGGGAAGCCTTTGAAAAAATATTGGCAGTCAGCAGGCTTATATGTGTTGATTTTTGTAATCATCTTAGCTGCTTTGGCCTTCAGCGGCAAAGGATTGATGCAGCCTGCGGAAGAAACGAAGGTCTATAATTACAGCGATCTGATCAGTGAACTGGATCAGGATAATGTCAAAACCATTGAAGTTACCAAGAGCAAAGAAGTATCCAACTATGGCACTGCTACAGCTGTGCTGGATGACGGTACAAAAATGACAGTGAACGTGCCCAGCGTGGATGTGCTCATGGAAGAAGTGAGCCAGATGCCTGCAGAGGGCAGTGACATCCAGATTGTGACACCCAATGCACCCAGCAATATGCTTTCTGCAATCCTGCCTTCTTTGATCATGATGATCGTCATGGTCGTGCTCTTTGTGGTGCTCATGGGCAGAATGCAGGGAGGCGGCGGCAAAATGGCCTCCTTCGGCAAGAGCAAAGCCAAAATGAGCGGCGTAGACGACAAAAACAAAGTGACATTTGATAATGTTGCTGGTTGTGACGAAGAAAAAGCCGAACTGGAAGAACTGGTGCAGTTCCTCCGCAACCCCAAGAAATTTACAGACCTGGGTGCAAGAATCCCCAAAGGCGTTTTGCTGGTGGGCCCTCCGGGTACTGGTAAAACACTGCTGGCAAAAGCAGTTGCAGGGGAAGCAGGCGTGCCTTTCTTCTCCATTTCCGGTTCCGACTTCGTAGAAATGTTCGTCGGCGTAGGTGCATCCCGTGTTCGTGACCTGTTCGATCAGGCAAAGAAAAATGCACCCAGTATCGTATTCATCGACGAAATCGACGCCGTTGGTCGTCGCAGAGGCGCAGGTCTTGGCGGCGGTCACGACGAAAGAGAACAGACATTGAACCAGCTGCTGGTTGAAATGGACGGTTTCGGCATCAACGAAAGCGTTATCATCATTGCAGCAACCAACCGTGCAGATATTCTGGACCCTGCGCTGCTGCGTCCCGGCCGTTTCGACCGTCAGGTTTATGTTGGCCGTCCCGACGTAAAGGGCAGAGAAGCCATTCTGCGTGTACATTCCAAAGGCAAACCGCTGGCGCCTGAAGTTGACCTGAAAGTTGTGGCACAGACCACAGCAGGCTTCACCGGTGCAGATCTGGCAAACCTTTTGAATGAAGCGGCGCTCCTTTCCGCAAGAGACGGCAAGAAAGCCATCGACATGGAATCCTTGCAGAAAGCCCTCATCAAAATCGGTGTGGGTACCGAAAAGAAAACAAGAGTCATTTCCGACAAGGAAAAATATATCACTGCATACCACGAAAGCGGTCATGCGATTCTGTTTGAAGTTCTCAGCGAACTGGACCCTGTCCACAGCATTTCCATCATCCCTACAGGTATGGCTGGCGGTTATACCATGCCACTGCCCGGTGAGGATAAGATGTACATGACGAAGCTGTATATGGAACAGGAAATCATCAGCCTGCTGGGCGGACGTGCGGCAGAAGCACTGGTCATCAAAGACATTACCACAGGCGCTTCCAACGATATCGAACGTGCAACAGCCATGGCAAGAGGCATGGTAACACGTTACGGTATGAGTGAAATTCTGGGTCCCATCCAGTTTGGGGAAGACAGCAATGAAGTGTTCATCGGCAGAGATTGGGGTCACACCCGTAACTACGGTGAAGCCGTTGCAACTACCATCGACGAAGAAGTCAAACGCATCGTCATGGGAGCTTATAACGAAGCCATCCGCATTCTGCAGGAAAACATGGAAGTGCTTCATGCATCCGCAAAACTGCTGGTAGAAAAAGAAAAAGTGACCGGCGACGAATTCCGCAAACTCTTTGATGCGGACGTAAGAGCGGAAATCCTGGGTCTGGCAAACCAGACAGAAGAACCCGTTGAAGGGGAAGCAACAGAAACCACAGAAGCAACAGAAACCACAGAAACTACATCTGCTGCGGCAGAGGAAGATACAACCACACAAGCGTAAGAAAGGGGATATTTACAATGGAATTTAACAACATCGTACCCGGCATGACCTATGAAAGAGAATACATCGTAGAAGAAAGCGATACAGCTTCTCATTTTGGCAATGACAAAGTGCCCGTATTTGCTTCTCCCAAGCTGCTGAGCTGGATTGAAGGCACAGCAATCGGCACAGTGGCACCTTTCCTGCCCGATGGCTGGGAAACAGTTGGTACAACTTTTGATTTCAAACATCTGGCAGCAACACCTGTAGGCATGAAAGTACGTGTGGTTACAGAACTGACAGAAGTAAACGGCAAACTGCTGACATTCGCTGTAAAAGCTTATGACGAAGTAGACAAAATCTGTGAAGGTACTCATGGCCGTGCCATCATCGACCTGAAAAAATTCCTGAGCCGTGTAAACGAAAAAGGAAAAAAATAAGAAGCTGCGGATAAAAACAAAGCGAAATTAAAACGTCAGGAGGAGCCCCCTCCTGACGTTTGCAGTTACGGCAGTTTTACAGCCGGAAAGGAGGCAAGGATATGTATCGCATTTTGGAATTGCTCCGGCGGCAGGAAGGGTTCCTTTCGGGGGAGGACATCGGCAGAGAGCTTTCCATCACCCGTGCGGCAGTGTGGAAAGGCATCAAAAAGCTCCGGGAGGAAGGCTACGAGATTGAGGCGGTGACAAATCGGGGATACCGGCTCACCAATCCCGAAACCATGTACAACAAACGGGAACTGGAACAGGGATTGAAAACGAAAACCATGGGACAGTTCATTTATTTCTATGAAGAAACAGACACCACAAACAACCGTGCCAGAGAACTGGCGCTGGAAGGCGCACCGGAAGGCACTTTGGTGGTGGCGGAAAAACAGACAGCTGGCCGCGGCAGACGGGGCAAGGTGTGGGAATCCCCTTTGGGTACAGGCATCTGGATGAGTTTGGTGCTGCGTCCCCAGATTGCACCTGCGGAGGCATCTGTGCTGACCCTTTTGTGCGGGCTGGCAACGGCAGAGGCCATTGAAGCGGAAACAGGCCTTTCTGCCGGCATCAAATGGCCCAATGATATTCTTATCAACGGAAAGAAAGCCGTAGGGATTTTGACGGAAATGGACTGCGAAATGAGCGAGGTGCATTTTGTCATTCCCGGTATCGGCATCAATGTGAACACAGCATCTTTTCCGCCGGAAATTGCGGAGATTGCCACCAGTTTGTATTTGGAATGTGGGAAGACCGTTTCCCGTCGCCGTCTGGTGCATAAGGTGCTGGAGCGGCTGGAAGAACATTATGAAACCTTCCTGCGGACAGGCAGTTTTGCTGCCATGCTGGAGGATTATCGGAAACACTGCATCACATTGGGCAAGGAAGTCCATGTGCTGGGCAGAGAGCCGTTTTTCGCTGAGGCTTTAGACATTACACCGGAAGGAGAACTGCTGGTGCGTCGGGCGGATAACGGGAAAGAAGAAGTGGTATTTTCAGGAGAAGTGTCCATTCGAGGAGTGATTTAATGGAAAGAAAAGTATTGGCGGCAGCCAGTTATGCAGAACAGAAATATTTTTTGGAGCCGGAGTTTCAGGCCCTCCCCGAGAGCATTCAGGAAGAAGTACGGGTCATTTGTGTGGTACTGGCGCAGAAACTGGGCTGTACCTTTTTGATGGGATTTAACGAAGACGGGGAATTGTATTTTGAAACTGTGAAGCAGGAAGACGATTTCGATTTCGACGATATTGGTGCGGAATTGGAGGTCAAACGCATCCAGCGGGAAAAAAAGGAACTTTTGAAAGCTCTGGAACTGTGGTATGCGGTATATTTCACAGAAGAGGGAGAAAAGATCAAGGAAGAATTGCTGAAAAAGGCAGAAAAAGAAACTGGAAATAAATAGTTTGTATAAAAAATAACAAAAAATTGCAAAAAAACGTTGCAATCCTTTCATTTGCTGTTATAATGTATGGTGGTTACGCGAAACAGCAGGAAAACAGCCGAAGATGTTATGTCCCAGAGGAGGGCAAATATACTGCGTCTGTGCTGAAACGCGGAACGGTTACTATTTTCCATATCATCTTATATCTTATAAGAATGAGAATGAAAGGAGCAAATACATATGAGCGAAACAGTTGTAAACAAACCCGTAGCCAAAAGCAAGATGTCTGTTGGCGAGCTGACCAGCATCGGTCTGATGACAGCAATCCTGATTGTCATGTCCTTCACACCGCTGGGATACTTCCGCACATTGGGACTTTCCATTTCCCTGATGATGATTCCTGTAGCCATCGGTGCCATGATCATCGGCCCCAAAGCAGGGCTGTGGCTGGGACTTGTCTTTGGTGCAACCAGCTTTTATCAGGTACTGACAGCACCCAGCGCTTTCACCAGTGCATTGTTCAGCATCAGCCCCCTGTATACCTTCTTGGTATGCGTACCTACCCGTGCACTCATGGGTTGGCTTACCGGTGTTTTGTTCCAGCTGATCCATAAAGTAGATCGTACCAACACCTTCAGTTATTTCGCAGGCGGTTTTCTGGCAGCATTCCTGAACACTCTGTTCTTCATGGGCACACTGGTTCTGTTGTTCTGGAACACAGATTACATTCAGGGTCTGAACCAGACTTTCGGCAATGTAAACCCTCTGGTATTCGTGGTACTGTTCGTAGGTGTCAACGGTGCGTTGGAAATGCCCGCAAGCTGTGTTGCAGGCGGTATCGTTTCCAAGGCTCTGAGCAAAGCCGTACATAAAAAACGGGCTTAAGAGAAAGAAATAGAAATGATGTTTTTACGGCGCGGGAACGGGTTCCCGTGCCGTTTTTTGAAAAAGGTATTTTTTTTGAACAGAGGAGATCAAGCATGATTTTAGTCATTGATGTAAGCAATACCAACAGCACATTGGGCGTCTTTGACGGGGACAAGCTGGTGGCAAACTGGCGGCTTTCCACCCTCAGCAGCCGTACTTCCGATGAAACAGGTATGCTGCTGCGGATGCTGTTTGTCCACTCCGGTATGGATATTTCTGAAATTGACGCCGTTGTGGTATCTTCCGTAGTGCCAAACGTGATGTATTCCCTGTTGAGCGGTATTCGGAAATATTTGCAGAGAGAACCTATGGTGGTTCGTGCCGGCATGAAAACAGGCATCAATCTGCGGATGGAAAACCCCAAGGAAATGGGGACTGACCGTATCGTCAATCTGGTGGCGGCTTATGAACTCTACGGCGGCCCTGCCATTGTGGTGGATTACAGCCCAGCCACAACTTTTGACGTTGTCAGTGAAAAAGGCGAATTTCTCACAGGCATCACTGCACCCGGCGTGCAGATTTGTGCAGACGCTCTGACACGGAGAGCTGCTCAGCTGCCTAAGATTGAAATCAAACGTCCTGAAACACTGATTACAAAAAATACAGTAGACAGTATTCAGGCTGGTTTGGTGTTGGGACATATTGGCGAAACCATTTATATCATCCAGCAGATTAAAGATAAACTGGATATGCCAAATATCAAAGTCATCGCCACAGGCGGTCTGGCGAAAGTCATTGATGAAAACGAAGAAATCTTCGACGTATACGACCCGGTTCTGGCATTGCAGGGCTTGCGCCTGCTCTATGAAAAGAATCGGAACAGAAGATGATTTTTAGGAGGAAATATACATGCTTTTGGTAATTGATGTAGGGAATACCAACTATGTTTTGGGGGTATACCGCGGGGATAAACTCATTAAGTGCTGGCGTATGGCAACAGCCGGTGTCAGAACTGCAGACGAAACGGGTATCTTTATCCATTCCCTCTTTGACGCTTCCGATGTAAAGGCAAGCAGCATTGACGCGGTCATCATTTCTTCTGTTGTGCCGGATATCATGTATTCTCTGACACAGGGCATTCGGAAATATTTCCATATTGAGCCCATGATTGTCAGCGCAGGCATGAAAACTGGCATTTCCATCAAACGGGATAACCCCAAGGGCGTTGGGGCAGACCGTATTGTCAATCTGGTGGCAGTCAATGAAATTTATGGCGGCCCTGCGGTGGTCATTGATTACGGTACAGCCAACACTTTTGACGTACTGAACGAAAAATCCGAATTTATCACAGGTCTTATCACGCCGGGTATTTCTGTCTGTGCAGATGCATTGACACAGCGTGCGGCACAGTTGCCCAAGATTGAAATCAAAAAGCCCAAGTCTATCATTGTAAAGAACACTGTAGGCAGTATTCAGGCAGGTCTGGTGCTGGGACACATTGGGCAGACCATTTATATCATTGACCAGCTGAAAAAAGAGCTGAATATGCCGGATATGAAGGTTATTGCCACAGGCGGTCTGGCAAGAGTCATTGACCCCGACCGTAAGATTTTCGATGTTCTTGACCCTGTTCTGACATTGAAAGGTCTGAAAATTCTGTATCACAAAAACAAGTAAATCCAAAACAGGCAGACAGAAATTTTCTTTTCAGGTCTTGCCTGTTTTTTTCTGATATGATAGGATAGGAAAAGCCCGGAAAACGGGCAGAAATCGCATGTTGGAGGAAGAAAATGAAAATTGGAAATGTAACATTGGACAACAATGTTTTTCTGGCGCCCATGGCTGGGGTCACAGACCTGCCTTTCCGTCTGCTCTGCAAGGAAATGGGCTGTGGTCTGGTTTATTCCGAAATGGTCAGCGCAAAAGGCATTTTATATAACAACAAAAACACCACAGAACTGTTGCAGGTGGAGGAGGCAGAACGTCCCACAGCCATCCAGCTTTTTGGCTCTGACCCGAAAATTCTGGGGGAAATGGGCAAGAAAATCGAGCCTTATCCCTTTGACATCATTGATGTGAATATGGGCTGCCCTGCGCCGAAAATCGTCAAAAACGGGGAAGGCAGCGCCATCACAAAGACACCGGAACTGGTGGGACAGATTGTAAAATCTCTGGTGGAAAGCCAGAATAAGCCTGTCACCATCAAATTCCGTAAAGGCTTTGACGACGACCATATCAACGCTGTGGAAGTTGCGAAAATTGCCGAAGCCAACGGCGCGGCAGCGGTGGCAGTTCATGGACGCACCAGAGAGCAGTATTACAGCGGCAAAGCTGACTGGGATATCATCCGTCAGGTGAAAGAAGCCGTTTCCATTCCTGTTATTGGCAATGGGGATGTGTTTACACCACAGGATGCCAAAGCTCTGCTGGACTATACAGGCTGTGATGCCATCATGGTGGGCAGAGGTGCTCAGGGGAACCCTTGGCTGTTCAAGCGTATCATTCATTATCTGGAAACAGGAGAGCTTCTGCCGGAGCCTACAGCGGAAGAGAGGGTGGAAAAAGCCCTGCGTCACGCACGTATGCTCATTGACTACAAAGGGGAGTATATCGGCGTGCGGGAAATGCGTAAGCACATGGCGTGGTATATGAAAGGACTGCCCGGCGCTTCTGAGCTCCGTGGCAAAATGAACTTCATGGAAAGTTATGAAGCCATGGAAGAACTGCTGCGGGCATATCTGGCAGGCAAATAAGCAGTATAAAAAGAAATAAGAAAAGACGTGGACAAGAGATTCCTCAAGTTCACGTCTTTTTTTGGTATATACGGCAATGCGCAGCGATGAAAACACATTGCCCGAAGATAGGGAGATGTTGTCTATTTGAAAATCCGATGGCGCAGACGGGCGAAAAAGCCTTCTTTCTGCGGCGGTTCGGATGGAGTTGTCGCTTGCTGCTGTGCCTGCTGCATCAAAAGCTGCTGGCTGTCAACGGCAGTGCCTGTAAAGGGTTTTTTGATGTATTCCCCGTCGGCACAGAGGATACGTGCTTTTACATTATCGGCCTTGGCTGCATCCATGACGTTGTGGATCTGTGCTTGGATGTCTGGGTCATAAACGGGTGCGGCTACTTCCACACGGCGTTCCGTATTTCTTGTCATGAAGTCGGCGGAGGAAATATACATTTTCTCGTTTTTGCCGCTGCCGAAGCAGTAGATACGGGAATGTTCCAGATAACGTCCTACCACGTTGAACACACGGATGTTTTCTGTCATGCCGGGAACCTGAGGCAGTAAGCAGCAGATGCCGCGGATCATCATCTGAATCTGCACCCCTGCACAGGAGGCTTCTTTCAGCTTTTCGATGATGTCGATGTCCGTCAGGGAGTTGAGCTTCAGGAAAATGCGTCCGTCATTTCCTTTGGCGATTTCCTCGTCAATGAGGCGCATGACAGAGGTTTTCAGGCTCACAGGAGCAACCAGCAGGTATTTGTAGCTGCCCATGAGGTTGCCGATACCCATGTTCTGGAAGAAAATATTGGCATCCTGACCGATTTCCTGATTGGCTGTCAGCAGAGAAAGGTCTGTGTACATTTCAGCGGTTTTCTCGTTGTAGTTGCCGGTGCCGATCTGGGTGATGTACTGGATTTCGCCACGTTCTTTTTTGGTGATGAGGCAGAGTTTGGAATGAACTTTGTAATCCTCGAAGCCGTAAATGATGGTACATCCGGCCTCCTCCAGACGTTCTGACCAGTCGATGTTGTTCTGTTCGTCAAAACGTGCCCGCAGTTCAATGAGAACGGTAACGTCCTTGCCGTTTTCCGCCGCGTTGCAGAGATATTCCACCAGTTTGGTCTTTCTAGCCAGACGGTAAATGGTAATTTTAATGGAAATGACCGTAGGGTCATTGGATGCTTCTTTGATCATTTGCAGGAAAGGCTCCATGCTTTCAAAGGGATAGGAAAGCAGGATGTCTTTTTTCTGCACCTGCCGCAGGATGCTTTCGTTTTTGTGGATGCGGGCAGGATACTGTGGTTTAAAAACAGGGTAGGTCAACGCTTTCCGCTTGGTGTCGGTGAGCTTATCCGCCAGGGAGAATACATATCCCATGGTCATAGGGGCGGATGTGGTGTAAATCATGGCAGGCGTCAGTGTCAGATGTTCACACAGATAGGAGATGAAATGTTCGCTGATAGAATGGGAGATCTCCATACGCACAGGCGCCAGCCGCCGCCGCTGTCCCAGCACTTTCTTCATTTTTTTCCGAAAGTCGCTGCCTACGTCAAAGGCTTCATCGTCGGGGTTGATATCCGCGTTTCTGGTGATGCAGATACAAACCTTTTCATCGACGGTGTAGTTATCGAAAACTTGGTCCATAAATTCCAGTATGATGTCTTCCATACGGATGTAGCGCACGTCGATTCCCGGCAGGAATAAAACTTCAGGCAGCGCCTGAGGCACAGGAATGACGGCAAAGACCTGCTTGTTTTTGAATTTCAGCATCGCGCATACATGGAGGACTTTGTTTTGCAGATGTGGAAACGGATGGTGGGTATCCACAATCTGCGGAGATAAGATAGGCAAGACGGAAGATTTGAAATACTGCTTCACATATTTTTGTTCCACAGATTCCAATTCTGTATAAGCAAGATGAGAAACGCCATGGGCGCGAAGCTGCAATTGAATACTGCCAAAGAGTTTATCCCGCTTTTCGCAAAGGGGACGCACAGCGCGGTAAATATGTTCCAGCTGTTCTTTGGGGGTCATGCCGGATTTGTTGTCGATGGCATGGGCTTTCACATGCATCATGTCAAAAAGGCTGCCCACACGGATCATGAAAAACTCATCCAGGTTGCTGGTGAAGATGGAGATAAACTTTAATCTTTCCAGCAAAGGCAAGGTTTCATCCATGGCTTCACTAAGGACACGGTCGTTGAACCGCAGCCAGGAAAGTTCACGGTTTTGAGTGAACGGATATTTATTGGCGCCCATGGATTTTCCCCCTCTGTTCTAACAAATAGTACAAATAACCTTCCCTTACACCATAGTTGATGGTGGTGATGCGGGAGATGTTGTAAAACTCAGCAATGGTATATAAAACTGTAATACCGGGCAGGAACGTATGGATACGGTCAGGCGCGGTTTTCAGCAGTTGTTTGATAAAAATATCGGGTGTATCACATGCACTGTCCAGAATAGCTTTCAGGCAGGCAGGATCGTAATAAGGGAGGGGCTGTTCCTTCTTCTTTTTGGAAACAGCCTGCACCATCTGCATTGCCGCACGGGCAGAACCGCCGATGGCGCACAGATCGGAAATCACCGTTTTCTGAGGCGGCAATTCCTGTAATTTTTTGCGCACTTCTTTCTGAATCTGCTGTAATTCGGATTTTTTCGCGATAAGGTGATTTTTTACATACTGCTGGTACAGATTCAAAGAGCCCATGGGCAGAGAAGTTGCCCGCTGGATGGCGTGATCCTGATAGAATACCAGCTCGGTACTGCCGCCGCCGATGTCGGTCAGCAGACCTTTGATCTCGGGGCTGGGCATGGAATAACGCTGGCTCAGATATCTCAGAGATGCGCCAAGCTCACCGTCCGGGCCCCCGTATTGCAGTTTGCTGCGATTCTTCTACGTCGAAGCGGTACACCACCTTCATGCTCAGCGAGGCTTTATCAAATATACAGCTCTCAATCACTGAGCGCATGGCTGTATTAATCTGTTTCGCTTCAGCTGATATTGAACTGAGGTCTGATAATGCGTTTGACGCATCGTCAATTGTGGCCTGCCTTCCGACTTTAACACCGACTGAGGTGGGCTTCAGCTCGGCCTCCGCCCTCCTCAGGGCGGCCTCCAACTCCTTATTGGCTGCTGAGAATGCTGACAGTTCAATGTCTCCTTCCAGGTACGCCTCTAACAGCCTGGATTTCCTCACAGACAATTTGTGAACCGCATCATTCGCGCGCGCGATGTCGTCTGCCTGAGTATTACGCGGGGTGCAATCAAAGCTCAAAGTGTCAGACTCTGAGCAATCCAGCTTAAAACGTGAAAAAAGCGCGTTTTCAAGCAGATCAGCTCGTATGTGCTGCGAATATCGGCAGCGTCCGCGCGAGTAGTTGTTGCACTTGTAATAGCCTGGCTTTGAAAAAATCAATGTTGCTCCACAGGCGCTGCACCTTACAAGCCCGGATATCCAGCATTTTAGTTCACCTGTGGAACATGTGCGGCCCATCTGCTTCGTTTTTGCTCGATTCAGTATGCTCTGAACCGTCCAAAATGTTTCGTCGCTAATGATGGGTTTGTGTCCGCCGTCAGAAACAATTATGTTTGCATTTGAAAAATCCCGTCTGGTGTGCCCGGAGGGATTCCAGCGCAGCTTGCCGATATAGACAGGATTTCGGAGTATGTATTCCACCGTTCGGCTTTCAAACTTGTTGCCGCGATGCGTCCTGACTCCCAAATCGTTCAGCTCCCTTGCAATGGCATATGTGCCGGAGCCAGAGATAAAGGCCTCGAATATTCTTTGTACATATTCAGCCTCGTCTGCCTTAGGAAACAACACTCCTTCGCGTACCTCATAGCCGAAGGACGCTGAACACTGGAGCTTGCCATGCTCGGCATTTACCCGCATGCTCCTTTTAACCTCCTGGCTCAGACGAATTGAGTAGAACTCATCCATCCACTCTATTATGCGCTCGATAAGGCTGCCAAAAGGTCCCTCAATCAGCGGCTCAGTCACG
This sequence comes from uncultured Anaerotignum sp., assembly GCF_905212195.1. Classification (GTDB taxonomy): domain Bacteria; phylum Bacillota; class Clostridia; order Lachnospirales; family Anaerotignaceae; genus Anaerotignum. The sequence goes on from NZ_CAJMDQ010000013.1 coordinate 28,904, forward strand.
CTTATGACGTCTATGCCGCAGCGTGTTCTCAGTATGGACTTATAAAATATGCTCTCCTCCTGGTTGCGCGCAAATCTTGAGTATTTCCACAGAAGTATGACCGAAAATGGGCAGCCGTTTGACTTCGCGGCTGCCATCATACGCATGAACTCCGGACGGTTTTCAGCACGTTTTCCTGAAATGCCCGTGTCAATGTAAATGCTGTCATTAAGCAGCTCAATGCTTTCACGTGCCGCAAATTTACGTATCTCCTCCAGCTGACTCTCCGGCGAAAGTTCTGCTTGTTCGTCGGTCGAAACTCTTATATACGCAGCAGCGCGGCGAACCTCCACGCACTCACCTCCATATACTGCCGGTCTATAGAATCCTATTCTGGTATATGTGGTTTGAGCAGCAGAAGTATTTGCAAATACTTGACGGAAAATAAAAATAGTTGTAGAATACAAGCAAGAACGTGAAAAATATTGAAAGAGGCGGGTATATGGAAACATTTGAGAGAAACACTACCGGCTTTACCGCCGATGTAGAGCTTTACGATGATGACAACATAATTAAGATATACCGTGACTATGTACCGCAGGAGGACATAGACAGGGAAATACTCTGTACACGTGTTGTACAGAACTGCGGTTTACTTGTTCCTGAGTACAGGGGCTATATTGCGGATTACCAAGGCAAGCGCGCCATGCTACAGGAGTATATCAGCGGCGAGAGCATGATGAAGCTGTTGATAACCGGTCAGGTTGAGCCAGAGGAAGTGGCTGCGGGTTTTGCAAAAATACACTATGACATGCATCAGTGCACAGCGGACGGGCTTGAAGACAGTAAGGTTAGATATGAGCGGCTGCTTAAGCTGTCTGAGTATAATTTGGGCTCAGATCTTACCAACAGGATGCTCCGTCTGCTTGAGACGCTGCCGGACGACAACAAGCTCTGTCACAATGACTACCATCCGGGAAATCTGCTTTCCAATGCCAAAGGTATGGTTACGATCGATTGGAGCGATGCCAGCTCGGGTGACCCATTTGCCGACGTAGCGAGAACCATACAGATGTTTGACTTTGGCGGTAACGCACAGCCCGGCAAGGTGGACCCTGAACGTGCAGCAGTGATGCAGAAAGCTCGTGGAAATATAAGGCGCTTTGTGAGAGCCTATGAACGTGACTATGCCGAACTGTGTGGAATGAGCGTTGAGGAACTCAGGGAGACCTGCGGCGGGTGGATGGTAGTTGTACCCGCTTCACGATTCAACATCGAGTGGGATGTCAACAAACCGGCACTTCTTAAGCTGTTCTACGAGTATTTTGCGTTGCATCCGCTCAAAAGTTGACAATTTCTGTGGACATTTTCAAAAAACCGTAGTAGTTTTTTAAGTACACAAAAATGTGGAGGGGGGGGCACAGGGTGCTTGCTTCAGAAAGAACGCGATACATTATTTCACAGCTTAATGAAAAGGGAATAATTAACCTTAAGGATGTTGCCAAGGAGTTGGGGATCTCTGAAGCAACTGTGAGGCGCGACTTTGAGAAACTCGAGAACGAGGGCAGGCTCAAGCGTGTTACAGGAGGCGCAAAGCTTACCGAGTCAACTAACGACTTCAGTAATAACGCTGAACTTACCATGCGTTCAAAAAAGTCTCTAAACTATGATGGCAAACTTCGAGTTGCAAAAAAGGCCTGTGAGTACATTCAGGACGGAGAGTGCATTTTCGTTGACGGCGGCACCAGTGCGGCCGCACTCGCAAAATTTCTCGAAAAACGAGCTGTAAAGATAGTCACACACAGTGAGCTTTTTGTTCGCTCAATGAATAATCCGGCAGCCGAGATAGTACTGATTGGTGGAACATATCTTACTCACTACGCTATGAGCGTAGGTACGCTGACCCAGCAGGCTTTGTCCCAGTTTCACTTTGACCGTGTTTTTATCAGCTGCACCTGCGCCGATTTGGAAGAAGGACTGGCTTACACGAACGAGCTTGACACACTGGCCATCAAAAATGTTGCAAGGCAAAATGGCGACCATAGTTACCTGCTTCTTGACTCAGGCAAGATAAACAGACGCAGTTTTTGCAAACTTGATTCTCTGAGCAACTTTGAGCAAGTTTTCTGTGACGACTGCCCAAAACTGAGCAATGCGCCAGACAATTTTATAATAGTATAAGGGCAGTACAACAATAAAAGGACAGGCAGTGCAATATTGCACTGCCTGTCCTTCTTTTGCATTTTTAAATAACAATAGGAAATATTACCATATTACATCGCTAAACATTAGAATTTTAAGAATAAAATCTGTTGAATTATCACAAAATTGCAAATACGGCGCAAAGAATCGCAAATAATTGTTGATAATTGCAAATATCTTAGGTATTATGTCGTTAACGAGCAAACCTTGCAAAAGCATTTTGCAAGTATTTGAAACCCAATGGAGAGAAAATATTAAAAACAGGAGGACGACTAAATGAAAAGAAAACTGTCAATGCTGCTCGCTATCGCCATGCTGTTCTGCTTTGTGCTTTCCGGATGCGGAGAGCAAGCTGAGGATCCTGTAGATAGCAGCGCACCGTCTGAATCCGGAGATGCCGCCGATGGCAGCTTCAAGATCGGCTACATAACCTCCGACCCGTCCGACGGCTTCTGGAAAGAGGTCCTTGAGAGCTTCACCGCCGCCTGCGAAGAGCAGGGTGTCGAGATGATCTATCAGATCGCCGAGGACAGCGCCGGCATGCGTTCGGCTTATGACTCCCTCATAACCCAGCAGGTTGACATCATTGTTGACGGCTACTCCATCGAGGAAGTTGCAAACGCCTACGCTGAAGAGGCTGTCGAGTCCGGAATGCCCTTCATGGCCGTTGCGTTCAACTGCCCCGTCGAAGGTGCTTACAGCTACGGCACTTCCAATGACGGCCTGGGCGAGTTCTTCGGGAACTTCGCTGCCGAGGCAGTACAGGAAGAGTGGGGCGGCAAGATTGACCTCATCGTCACTGCCAACGCCTATAACGCCGTTCCTGCCATGGCCTCCCGCACCGACAACGCTGTGACCACCCTTATGAACACTCCGGGCTATGAGTACCTTGCCGACGTTGAGTGGGTTAAGATTGACACCGGTCTGGACACCAGCACAATAGGCGCAAATACTGCCAGTATGCTTACCTCTCACCCCGATGCGCAGAATATCCTCTACATCACCTGCACCGATACCTTCGCCCCAGTCATTGTGAACGCCTGCGCCGACGCCGGTTTCTCCGACAAGGTCATGCTGCTTTCCTGCGACTGCACCGAGACCTTCATTAACCACATCAAGCAGTATGCCGACTCCGGAGAGTACAGCACCTGGTACGGCTCTATTGACCTTCAGACCTCTACCTATGGGTACAAGCTCCTCGACAAGGTCAATGCCATCATGGCCGGCGAAAATCCTGAGGCCTTCACGGAGCACAGCGGCGTCATGGTCACTGCGGCCAACGTGTACGAATACTACCCCGACTAATCACGACAAATCAATAACCACCATATAACTACAGCAAACTTGGAGGTGTTGCAATATTGAGCAATACCCTGCTCGAAATGAAGGGAATCACTAAACGATTCCCAGGCGTTATTGCACTTAACAACGTCAGTCTCAGAATAAACGCAGGAGAAGTGCTTACCGTTGTCGGTGAAAACGGCGCTGGCAAGTCCACGCTCATAAAGATCATGTCCGGCGCCTATCAGCAGGATGAAGGACAGGTGTTTTTCGAGGGAAAAGACGAAGGTAAAATGGTTCCCTCGAGAGCTCTGGCGCTAGGCATAACCGCAATATATCAGGAGCTCACAAACGTCAAGGGCCTCTCGATAGCAGAAAACATCTATCTCGGCGCTCAGCCGACCCGCAATGGTTTCGTTGACTACGGCAAACTATATGCGGACAGCAGGAATATTCAGGAGCAGGTTGGCTTGGGGCATCTTAGCCCCGCCACCCTCCTGGGGCAACTATCCACCGCGGAACAGCAGCTTGTGGAAATAGGCCGCGCCTATTCCAAGGACCTCAAGGTCATAATCATGGATGAGCCGACATCGGCGCTCAACCAGGAGGAGACCGACAAGCTCATGGACATAATCCGCAAGCTCAAGTCCGAGGGCAAGGGCATCATATACATCTCCCATAAGTTGGACGAGGTCTTCACCATAGCTGACCGTGTGCAGGTCCTTCGAAACGGCGAAAGCGTCTATGAGGGCGATATTAAGGACACTACTAAAGACGCCATCATAAACAGCATGTGCGGCCGTGAGCTCAAGGACATGTACCCCGTGTCCAAGCGCGAACTTGGGGAAGTGGTATTTGAGATCAAGAACCTGGACGACGGGTTCCTTCACGACATTTCTTTAAACGTGCGCAAGCACGAGATTGTCGGCCTGTACGGACTAATGGGTTCCGGTTGCTCTGAGATCATCCAGTGCGCCTTCGGTGTGCGAAAATACAAGACGGGCGAGTTCTATGTCCAGGGCAAAAAGATTCAAATTCACCAGCCCATGGATGCAAAGAATGCCGGTCTTGCCTATGTTCCCGCCGAACGCAAGCGTGAGGGCCTGATGCTTGGTCATTCGGTGCTCAACAATCTGACCATCGTAACTCTGAAGGACTTTGTAAACGGATTGTTTATTAATCTGAAGAAGGAAAAAGAAACCGCTCTCAAATGGATAAACAACTACCGGATCAAAACGCCCTCTCCCTATACACCAGTATCCTCGCTTTCCGGCGGCAATCAGCAGAAAATTGTTATCTCGAAGTGGGTTGCCACTAAGCCGAAGGTATTTATGCTCAATGACCCGACAAAGGGCATAGACGTCGGCGCTAAAGTTGAGATATACAAGGATATCGAAGCCCTGTGCAAGGCCGGCTGCGGTGTTATTTACGTCGCGGCGGAGCTGCCTGAACTTATAGGCATAGCAGACAGGGTCTATGTCATACACGAGGGAAGGCTTGTAGCCGAGTACGAGGGAGATGACATCACTCAGAAGAATATAGTAAAGAGCGCAATAGGAGAGTAACAGATGGAAAACACCGGAATTGGATTTGGCAACCGCCTCAAGGGAGCAGGCAAAAATGCGTTCAACTCATACGGCAGCGTTCTTATCGCTGTTGTGGCGCTGTCCATAGTTTGGGCCTTTGCATCGCCGTACTTCCTCACGACGGCTAACATTAAAAACATCGGAGTGTACATGTCGGCATCCGGCATCATCGCGGCCGGCGTAACGGTGTCCATGCTGCTCGGCGGTCTCGACCTCTCGCAGATGTCGATCATGGCTTTCAGCGGCATGGTAGTTGGTGTGGCCTACAGGGCTGGCATCACGGGTCCCGTGCTTCTGCTGGTCGCCATAGCGGTCGGCGTACTCTGCGGCATCTGCAACGGGCTTGTCATGAACTACATGCACATCTCCCCGATCATTACGACCCTCGGCACGCAGCTTGTGTTCCGTGCCCTTGCATACATCGTGTCCGACGGTGAGATGATCCAGATCAGCGACGACTTCATCAAGTGGATCGGCCGCGGAGACATTTTCAGCATCCCCACCATGATCGTAATAGCAGCCATAGTTTATATCGTCATTGGCATAGTATTGAAGTACACACGCTTCGGTCGAAACGTCATATCTGTCGGCGGCAGTGAGGAAGCGGCCTATCTTTCTGGCATCAACGTCAAAAAGACCAGGGCCATCGCCTTCATGATCTCCGGCGGATGTGCGGGTCTGGCTACGATGCTCTACATTGCTCAGGGCTATGTTGCCGTCCCGAACCAGGGCACCGGCGCTGACATGGACGCCATCGCAGCTGTCATTATCGGCGGCCTGTCTGTTGCGGGCGGCAAGGGCAACATCGTCGGCACTCTGCTCGGCATGCTGTTCTTCTCGATACTGGCCAACGGCATGAACCTGCTGAGCATGAACACCTATGCGCAGTCCCTCGTCAAAGGCGCGCTGCTGCTCATCGCTGTTTATATTGACGTCGTCAGGAGCAAAAAGGGCAGCAAATAATAGAACGGAAAACCTCCGAATTTCTTTTGAAAGGAGCCAGGCGCACTAAGCGCCGCGATTTAGTATGAAACCGACTAAGAAAGCTTGCGAAATGAGTGTTGAGGAACTTGGAAGGTATATTGACCAGTCCGTCCTCAAGCCGGAGTTTACTCAGGATGATATTCGTAGATACATTCAGGAGGGCATTGACTATCATTGCGCCACAGTCTGCATCAATCCCGCGTCGCTGCCCATAGCTCGTGAGCTCACCAAGGGCACTGAGACGGGCATCTGCGTGGTCTGCGATTTCCCCTTCGGTCTGTCCAGCACCGAGTCCAAGGTAGCGCAGGCCGAGATCATTTGCCGCGACGGCGACATTGAGGATCTCGACATCGTCGCAAACTACGGTTGGATTCGCAGCGGCAAGTGGGATGACGTTCAGGCTGATATCAAGGCTGTCTGCGACGTCTGCCACAAGTACGGCACCAATGTGAAGGTCATTTTCGAAGTTGATGCTCTCACTATAGACGAAGTAAAGAAGGCCACCGAGGTTGCTATAGCGGCGGGAGCTGACTTCGTCAAGACCTCCACCGGCTTCTTCACCGGCGGCAAAAACGAGGGTGCTACATATGAGGTCATCGAGGCCATGATGGAGGCCGCCCAGGGGCGCTGCAAGGTTAAGGGCGCCGGCGGCATACGCGACAGGGAGAAGTTCCTGAAGCTCATTGACATGGGAATAGACAGGATGGGCATCGGCTATAAGTCCACCCCGATAGTCCTTGGCCTTAAGTGACAGAGCTAATCTGAGGAGTGCCGATGGGAAACACATATGATTTCAGGGTTGGTTTTCAACCGTTCAACTTAATGCCTCCTGCCGGCACTCCTGCCGGCATGGAGTCATATATATGGACTCTTGAGGAGTGCTCGCGCCTTGGCGCCCGTGCCGTGTCGCTGTTCCCGCACATGATCCCCAAGGAGCTGACGACCGACACTTTAAGTGAGATGGCGGGCATGGCCAGGGAACGTGATGTTGAGCTTCTGCTCTACCCGTTCACGGTATGGGGCCTTGCCGGCCTGCCCCTGCGTGTGGATGCATGGGGCGCAACCGGTGCCATGATGGGCGTTTCCGCACCTGACGATGCGCCGGACAGCTCGGTTGCAGCCAAGGGCGTCGAAAAGACGATAACCATGGCTAAGGCACTGAACAGCCGTATTCTGTGCGGCGGCTACGGGCACAATAATGTTGCCAAAAGCCGCTATAACAAGGAATTCCCCTTCTCAGAGCAAAAGAAGTTCATTGTTGCGAACCTCAAGGTCATGGCCGATATGCTTGAAGGCACTGGCCTGGTTTTTGCCTATGAGAATCACTGCGATTTCAACGGCCGCGAGATAGCCTCCGTTATTGAGGAAGTCGGCTCGAAGAACGTCATGGCGCTTTATGACTTCGGCAACGGCGCCGTTGCCTGCTGCGATCCCATGGAGGATGCCGAGTACCTGGCTCCATACGCCGTAGCGGCACATTTTAAAGATTTTGCCGTCGTTGACAATCCACTGCGCACAAAACTGTATCCGGACATGCCCTTGGTGACTACCGGCTGCTATCTGGGCGACGGCTATATGGATTTTGAAAGCATACTTAAGCTTATAATTGAGAAGTCTCCTAATCCGAAGGGCATGCCTCTGCTGGCTGAGCCCGCTTTCAAGCTCCCGACCAACGACGAGGAGCGCGATGACCGCGTGGAGTATAACCGCAAGATCTCCCGGCAGTACGTGGCCAAAATGTTGGAGATAGTGGAAGGCTTCTGAGAAAAGAAAGACAGGAGGATGCAGATTTGAAACCGTTGGGACTTGGGGCCATTGGCTCAGGAGAAATTGCTATAAATTCTATCTTCAAGCACCTTGAGCTTGGGGATTCCACGGATAAGGTGTTTATGGCCGCGGTATGCGACCCCGTTCCGGGGCGTGCAGAGGCCATGGCAAAGCAGTATGGGATAAAGAAGTGGTACATGACCGACGATGAGCTTCTGGCCGACCCCGACGTTGACGCGGTCTCTATCTGTTCCCCGATACGCTTCCACTATGAGCAGGGCCTCAAGGCTATACGCGCCGGCAAGCATGTGCACTTTAACAAAACCATGTCCATGACCAGCGCCGAAGCCGCCGAACTCATTGAGGAGGCCAAGCGTATGAACGTCAAGATCAGCGCCTCTCCCGGCATGATGGCAATGCCTATAAACCGCATCTCCCGCCGCATGGTGCTGGAGAACAAGCTGGGCAGGCTTACCTACGCCATAGGCGGCGTGCGCGGTGTTCTGCTCTACCACCTGCGCGAGGGCTACAGGCATGAGAACTATGGCTCTGAGCCGCTCATCCCCACTTGGTACTATAAGAAACCCGACGGCGGCCCGCAGTATGACCACGCAGTTTATGGCCTGACTTCCATGACCGGCATCTTGGGTCCTGTTAAGCGCGTATCCTGCATGGGCGGCCAGATAATGAAGGAGTTCAAGTTTGGCGAGCAGATAATTGAGAGCGAAGTTGACGACAACTTTGCCTTCCTGCTTGACTTTGGCAACAACGTCTACGGCATGTTCTATTCTGCCCTTGCAGGCGGAGAGAACATGATGTCCCCCTCCATATACGGAACTGAGGGCAAGATTGAGAAAGGCAAGTTCAATGACGCCGCACTTTTTGAGAACCCCATAATGGGAATGGCTGCGAAGAGCATACCCCCGGTACACCTGAAGATGCACGAGCCTTTTGTGTACAGGGATGTCATGGAGCTCATTGACTATGTGGACTCCATCAACGTCCGTCACGGGGCCACTGACCAGGTATTCTCCACCGAGTCCCCAGAGGCCAAGGCTCTGGCCCGCCGGGCCCTGGCCTTTGACCTCCACCTGCTTCAGGCCCGGTGTAAGCACCTGGGCACAGAGAATAATCTGCGCATCCTCACCAATATCTACGAGGGACTGCGGGACAAGCTGGAGTTCTCCTTTAATACCGAGGTGGCCGCCATCGCCCGGGCAGAGGGGGGCTACCGCCTGACTCTGGCCAAGGGGGGCGAGGTGGCCTGCAAATATCTCATCGCCGCCCCGGGCCGATCTGGTGCTGAGTGGTTCTCCAACCAGTGTAAGGACCTGGGGCTGGAGCTGCTCAACAACCAGGTAGACATTGGCGTGCGGG
>NZ_CAJMDQ010000014.1 GCF_905212195.1 uncultured Anaerotignum sp.
GTTATCACATATCTCTTAATACTAATTTTAAAGTATATGCTCTATTTTCCTCAATGTTGTAACTCTCTACTTACATTAATCAACTCCTCAACAATAGAATTCACCTCATCCATTAATGATTTGTTCCATTCTTCGTCATCTGCTGGTTTAAAACTTTTAAATAGAATACTAAAATCATCCTGACTTTTTCCGTTACCTTTTACATCTGGCGTTAATACTATTACTCTTTTTACCGGTCGCATATTTAAACGTTTTCCCCAACCACCAAATAGATATTCTGATCGTGTATTATTATAATATGCTTGCAATTGACCTATACTTCCTCGTTGTCCATCTGCTTCAATAGAATATATTTTTCTATATTTACACTCTAGTACAATTGATCCTAAGTACCAGCCATTTTTAGTATCATATACATAAATCAAAATATCTGGTCGATTATGCATTTTAGAATATTCTTGTGTTTTAGCAACGTAAAGCGGTGATGATATATCTGTTTTTTTATTTTCAAAAACAAAAAAAATCACCTCTTAACTGTTTTGGTTAAAAGGTGATTTTTTAATGGTTATTTTTCAGAATCATTTTTATCTTTCTGGTTTTGCTCCCCGCGATTGCCCAGAAAAAAAGAGCGGGTGAAAACGTAGGGAGCGATGAAATAAACGACGGCAAATGCCACAACGGATGGATACCAGTCCAATGTGTTTTTGAACAGCCATACATAAAGAAATGCCAAAACGGCAGCAACCAGACCGATGATGAGCCTTGTTTCAACTTTCATAGAAATCCTCCTCTTTTTGAAACGATTACGTTTATCATATCACGGACAAAGTTTTTCGTAAAGTTTCAATGAGAAGAATTCATTTTTGAGAGGAAAGAACCTCGTGGTAAAAGCAATCCAGCACGCCTCGATAATTTTCTTTCCATGGTTTATTTTTTCCGCAATAGTGGATGATACAGGTGTTTTGTCTGACCCAATCCAAGTCGATTTTCTCATTTTGGAGATTGGCATTGTGCAGAAAATACATACGGTCACTGAGATTATAACGCAGATGGTCTATGAGTTTTGTTTCGTTGCCATACAGAGCAGAAAGAATGTCCTGATCGGGCAGTGTAAAATAAGCCTGACGCTTTTCGATATAAGCCAGAATATCTTGTCGGCAAGGACGCTTGCGCAGTTCCTCCAAATTGATGAGAAGGACACCTGAATTCAGATAAGGAGCGTCTTCAGGCATTTGCAAACGGGCACCGTTTAGACGTGTTAAAAATTTACGGACATGGGTGGCACCGCAGAAAAGATTGCCATCGAAAGGCATATGATAGAGCTCATCTAACGGGCGAATGACGACGATATCCGGGTCCAGATATAACACGCGGTCTAATGTTTTCGGCAGAAATTCCGCTGCCAGCAAACGATAATACATGGTTTTTGGGTAGCGTGCATTTTGTGGAAAATCGGAAAACGCTGTATCCGGCACAGAAATAAAGTGAAATCTTGCATTTTTAGCTGTGTTTTGCGTCAGTTTCTTCTGGACAGCTTCGGATAACTGGTCGTGGAGGATATAAAGGTCATATCCTTCTTCGCAGGGAAAACGCAGTATGGAACGGATACAGGTTTCCAATACAGATACATAATTCTCATTGATGGTAAATAAAAGATGCACATGCATTCCTCCTGTCATATCTTTTAAAAAATATCTTAGCAGATGCAGAAGAAAAAGCCATAGACAAAAACGGGGTTTTGTCATTGAAAATCAGATAAAATCTGACAGGATGTGCAAAAAAGAACCAGAGTTCTTTAGAGGCATTTTTATAAGAAAACAAAGAAAGCTGAAATCCTCATGAAACAAAGGATTTCAGCTTTTTTTATAGAGCATTTATTTGGTATGTTTTCTTAAGGGAAAGTTACTTTATAGAAACTGGTTCTTTTTGTTTTATTTTAAAAACATACGAATCATAGATGCATAAAGTTCCTGATAAGGCTGATAGCGCATAGGCAGATCTAGCCATGTCTTTTTGTCTACGATGCTTTTGAAATGGGAGAATGTATCAAAGCCTGTTTTTCCGTGATAAGAGCCCATACCGCTGGCACCCACACCACCGAAGCCCATTTCACTGGTTGCCAGATGAATAATGGTGTCATTGACACAGCCGCCGCCGAACTGACAATGTTTTGTGACAGCTCCAATGGTTTTTTGGCTTTCAGAGAACAGATACAAGGCGAGGGGATGGGGTTTTTCGTTGATGGTCTTCATCACATCCCGCATATGACGATAGGTCATGATAGGGAGCAAGGGGCCAAAAATTTCTTCCTGCATGACAGCATCATCCCAGGTCACATGATCCAAAATGGCAGGCGCAATACGCAGCTCATTGGCATCACACTGACCGCCCCAGACATGTTGAGAAGCATGGAGCAGGTTTTGCAGACGATGGAAGTGCTTTTCGTTGATGATTTTGCCGTAATTGGGGTTTTCCAGAGGATGTTTTCCAAATTGTTTTAAAATTTGTTTTTTCAGTTCGCTGACCAATTCTTCTTTTTTGCTTTCGTGACAATAGATGTAATCAGGTGCCACGCAGGTCTGGCCACAGTTGAGGTATTTGCCAAATACAATGCGTTTGGCTGCCAGTTTCACATTGGCAGTGCTGTCTACGATACAGGGGCTTTTGCCGCCCAATTCCAGTGTGACAGGGGTGAGGTGCTCTGCAGCATGACGAAGGACTTCTTTTCCCACAGCCTGACTGCCTGTAAAGAAAATATAGTCAAAAGGCTGTTCCAAAAGGAAGCTGTTTTCCTTTCTGCCACCAGTAACAACAGCTACATAGGCAGGGTCAAAACATTCCTCAAGCAATTCCTGTATCAATGCGGATGTATAAGGAGAATAAGCACTGGGCTTTACAACAGCTGTATTCCCTGCTGCCAGTGCGTCCACCAATGGTTCGATGGTCAGCAGAAAAGGATAGTTCCACGGGCTCATAATGAGTGTGACACCGTAAGGGCTGGGCTGTACATAGCTTTTTGCGGGAAACTGCGCCAGAGGCGTTTTTACCCGTCTGGGAGAAGCAAATTTTTTCAGATGTTTCATCTGATAGGTGATTTCCGCCAGACACATGCCTGTTTCGCACATATAGCTTTCAAAAGGGCTTTTGCCTAGGTCTGCTTCCAACGCGGCGTGGATTTCTTTTTCGTGGATTTCAATGGCTCTTTTCAGCATTGCCAGTGCGTGCATACGAAAGGCAAGGGAATGAGTTTTTCCTGTGGCGAAAAAAGCCTTTTGTTTTTGTATCAAATGGGTGGTATCTGCTTTATTCATGGTTTAGTCCTCCATAATATCATAGTAAAAACGCTGTAATTCCTTTGCGTTCATAAGCTTAGGAACGGGGTACAAGGGATTGGCTTCATGGTCTGCTTTTTTGGCAAGAGATGGAATATCTTCTGCCTGTATTTCCGGCAGTTTTCTGGGGATATCCAGAATGTCCTGCAAGTCCCGTACCGCCTGAATGAATTTTTCCGCGCCGGCTCTATGGCTTTCCATAGGGTCAGAAATGCCAATAGCAACAGCCAGACGATGAAGTTTCCGGTAAGCATGTCTGCCGTAAGCCTGCAAAACATAGGGCAGCAATACGGCATTGGCGAGGCCGTGTGGCGTGTTATATCGTCCGCCTAAGGAATGGGCAACAGCGTGAACATAACCTACATAAGATTTGCTGAAGGCGTTTCCTGCAAAATAAGCTGCATGGAGCATATGTCGACGGGCGTTCATATCATTGCCATCGGCATAGGCCTTGGGCAGATATGTGAAAATCAGTTTTACGGCACTGATGGCATCATGTCTGGTTTCTTTTGTGGTAGAACCGCCGATGAAAGCCTCAACAGCATGGGTCAATGCGTCCATACCTGTGGTTGCTGTAACGGCAGGCGGCAGCCCTCTGGTGACTTCCGGGTCAAGGACAGCATATCTGGGAATGAGCACAAAGTCGTTGATGGGATATTTGTGCCGGGTACGGCTGTCGGTGATGACTGCCGCCAATGTGGTTTCACTGCCTGTGCCGGCGGTGGTGGGAATGGCAATGAGCAGAGGAATCTTTTTCCATACCTGTAAAATGCCCTCCATTTTGTCCAATGTTTTTCTGGGACGGGCAATTCGTGCTCCGACAGCTTTGGCACAGTCTATGGAAGAACCGCCCCCAAAACCGATGATTGCCTGACAGTGATGGGCGTTGTATAGTGCACGGCCTTCTTCCACCTGATCGGTGGTAGGATTGGATACGGTCTGGTCGTAAACGATACAGCCGATACCAGCCTGCTGCAAAGCTTTTTCCAAAGGCTGTGTGATCTGATTTCCGCGCACCACTGGGTCAGTCACCAATAGGATACAGGAAATCCCCTTTTTCTGGAAAAGGGGAACCAATGCGTCTGTATGATGGAGCAGAGCTGGTTTTCGATAAGGCAGAAAAGGAATTGCCATATGGAAAACTTTCTGAAATGCTCTGCAGTATATTTTTCTGGGCAAAAACATGATACAAACTCCTTTTGTTTCGTTAAATCGTTTTTTTCGCAGAAATCATAGCACAATCGGAAAAACCTGTCAAATATGCCGACTTGACAGAGGGCAAAAGTGGGCATATAGTGAAAGCAGACAACGTGTAGGGGGTCTCGTTATTTTTAGGAGGAAGAAATGAAAAGATGGGGAAAACATTTCTGTTTATTATTGGCTGTTCTGGGTGTTTTGGGGTTGAGCGGCTGTGAAAAAGCGATATCTGTTACCATAGACGGTGCAGAAGTTACGACAACAGAAATAGAACAAAAACATTGGATATCCGTGGAAGGGATGCAGGATTATGGTTTTGCACTGCAAAAAGGCGATAAGACGACTGGCAGTCTGGAAACGAATTGGGTGCTGTATCCATTATCACCGGACATGAAAACTATGGAGAAAGAGGAAATCGTCATACATGATGACGCGGAGCAGCACAATGTATACTGCAATGGACTGCTGGTTCCTACGAAAGCTATCAATGGGGAATTGATGGTGGCAGTGGAAAGTTTGACAGGGGAAGAGACAGGACAGTCTTATATGACCTATAGCGGCATTTGGGAGAATATTGAGCAATTGCAGCAAACCCGCTATGGCGTTTATCTCATTGAGAAAAAAGAGGAAACAGAGGACGAATGCCAGTTGAGTGTTCTGCGGCCTACCATGCCGCTGCGGACACCTTGGGGCTGTATCCTTTTCGAAAAAGTTTTGACGGATGACATTCCTTTTACAAAAGAATCTTTTCCAGAGCAGTATGTGAGCCTGCCGGAACTGGCGGAAAATATGGATTTGTCTTTTGCGCTCCATAAAGGCATCCTGCATATGCATCAGGATGGTGTGGTGGAAAAGTATCAGGTGCCGCTGGAAAACATTTCCGAGGACTTTATGGAAAAACGACTGATTTCAGGTTATGTACTGACGGGAGAAAGCATGCGGATTGCCTGCATTTATGACGGCAAGAAGCTCTATGCAAATCTGGAGGACATGCAGGAGGTATTAGCCGCAGAAGGATATGTCTATGACAAGGAAACGAGAACATTTACACAGAGGAATTGAATATTTTTGGCAGAAAATACAGGGAATCCTTATCAAAGGATTCCTTTTTTCTATTAGAACAAATGAATGGATTATGGTATAATTAAAAAAACAAAGGAAAAACAGAGTGATATTTTGACAGAGTCATTTGAAAAAATATGCAGTCCTTTGTTTGTCTGCCGGAAATATTTCTGAAAGATATAAAAGCTGAAATTTCCGGCAAAGGAAAATGATTGTTGTAAATAAGGAACCTGTGAAAGGAAAAGTGCTGGAGCCAGAAAGTGAAAAATAATAGGATTCCTTCTGGAAAGGGGCACTCTTTTTTTATCAGGTATTTGGTAAGGAGGTGCGATATGAGCAGATTGAGTATTATCACACCCAATAAGGCGCAGACCGTTGTGGAAGGGCTTTATCGGGATGTAGAACGCAGAATCATTGCCAGTCCTCCCGGGCTCTGTCCTGTGGATATGGCTGCGGCTTTTCTGAAGCTGTGCCATGCGCAGACTTGTGGGAAATGCGTGCCCTGCCGTGTTGGTCTGGGACAGCTGCAGGTGTTGCTGGAAAGAGTTTTGGACGGCAAAGGCAGTGAGGATGATCTGCAGCTGATTGAAAAAACCGCTCGTGTCATCAAAAATTCCGCTGACTGTGCCATTGGTACAGAGGCGGCAGAAATGGTATTGCGTGGGGTATTAGGGTTCCGGGATGATTATCTGGAACATATCCATAACAAACGTTGTCTGTTCAACATTTACCAGCCAGTGCCCTGTGTGGCCCTCTGTCCGGCAAATGTGGACATCCCCGGGTATATTGCGCTGGTTTCTCATGAACGTTATGCGGATGCGGTGCGGCTCATTCGAAAGGACAATCCTTTTGTAACATCCTGTGCCATGGTCTGTGAACATCCCTGTGAAGCACGGTGCCGCAGAAACATGGTGGATGATGCCATCAACATTCGTGCGCTGAAACGGTATGCCGTTGACAATGCCGGCGTTGTGCCTGCACCACCTTGTGCAGAGCCAACAGGAAAGAAAGTTGCCATTCTCGGCGGTGGCCCCGGCGGTTTGAGTGCGGCTTATTATCTGGCACTGATGGGGCATCATGTAGAAGTATTTGAAAAACATAAAAAACTGGGCGGTATGCTCCGTTATGGCATCCCTAGCTATCGTTTGCCCAGAGAAAGACTGGATGAAGACTTGGAAGCTATCCTTTCTACAGGCATTACAGTACATACTGGTGTAGATGTAGGCAAAGATGTGACACTGCCCCAGCTGAAGGAAGCTTTTGACTGTATTTATATCTCCATCGGTGCCCAGAGTGATAAAAAAATCGGTATCGAAGGGGAAGACAAACGCGGCGTTATGTCTGCGGTACAGATGCTGCGCAGCATTGGCGATGGTGCGCTGCCTGATTTCCGGAAAAAACGCGTTGTTGTCGTTGGCGGCGGCAACGTAGCTATGGACTGTACCAGAAGTGCAAAACGTCTGGGTGCAGAAAGCGTAACCTGCGTGTACCGCAGAAGAAAAGTGGATATGACAGCACTGCCTGATGAAATTGAAGGTGCATTGGGTGAAGGCTGTGAAATCATGTGTATGCATGCACCTCTGCGGATTTCCGGCGATGAGGACGATAATGTAACAGCACTGTGGGCACAGCCTCAGATTGTTGGGCCTATGGACAGTGGCGGCAGACCTCGCCCCATGCCTGCGGATGCGCCTCCTGTGCGGATTCCTTGCGATATCATTATCGTTGCGATCGGACAGGGCATTGAAACACAGCCCTTTGAAGAATATGGCGTGCCCATCAAACGCGGCGTTATTGATGCCATGGCAAGCAGTGACGTAGAAAATATCGACGGCGTATTTGCTGGCGGCGACTGTGTAACAGGCCCCGCTACGGTTATTCGTGCTATTGCGGCTGGTAAAGTTGCAGCTGCCAATATTGATGAATACTTGGGCTTCAATCACCAGATCACAGTGGATGTGGAAATTCCTCCCGTGCGGCTAAACGCAATGCCTGCTGGCGGCAGAGTGAATACCACAGAACGCAGTGCCGGTGAAAGAAACCATGACTTTAATTTGATTGAATGCGGCTTGACCCACGAAGAAGCCATGCAGGAAAGCTGCCGCTGTCTGCGGTGTGACCATTACGGCTATGGCAACTTCAAAGGAGGGAGGGTGGACAAATGGTAAATCTGACCATAGATGGAAAACAAGTACAGGTAAAAGAAAATACCACCATTCTGGAAGCGGCAAGAGCTGCCGGCATTCATGTGCCTAGCTTGTGTTATTTGAAAGATATCAACGAAATCGGCGCCTGCCGTGTTTGTGTTGTGGAAGTGGAAGGCGTAGATAAACTCATTTCTTCCTGCAATAACATCGTCAGTGAAGGTATGGTAGTCTATACTAATAGCCCCAGAGTTAGAGAAGTCAGAAAAACCAATGTGGAACTGATTCTTTCTCAGCATGACAGCAAATGCACCATGTGCGTGCGCAGCGGCAACTGCACATTGCAGACCATTGCCAATGATTTGGACATTCGCCGTCAGCCTTATGAAATGCAGGTGCCTCCTTATCAGTGGAGCCCTCGTTCTCCTTTGATTCGAGATGCTTCTAAATGTATCAAGTGTATGCGCTGTATCCAGATCTGTGATAAGGTGCAGGATCTGCATATCTGGGACGTAGAAGGTACTGGTGCCAGAACCACCGTCGACGTTGCATATAATAATCGTATTATGGATTCCGACTGTTCTTTCTGCGGACAGTGCGTGACTCACTGTCCTGTAGGGGCATTGAGCGAACGGGATGATACAGAACAGTTCTTTGCTGCACTGGCAAATCCTAAGAAGAAAGTCATTGTTCAGGTGGCTCCGGCAGTACGGGCTTCCTGGGGGGAAGAAATGGGCCTTTCTCAGGAAGATGCGGATGTTGGCAAAATTGTAACAGCCCTGAAGATGATGGGCGTAGATTATGTCTTTGATACAGACTTTGCGGCAGACCTGACCATTATGGAAGAAGGCAGTGAACTGCTGCGCCGTCTGAGTGAAGGAGAACATCAGTATCCTATGTTCACATCCTGCTGTCCTGCATGGGTGCGGTTCATGAAGAGCCAGTATCCTGACATGACAGAATGTCTTTCTACAGCAAAATCTCCCCAGCAGATGTTCGGGGCCGTTGTGAAGGCTTATTACGCAGGAAAACTGGGTATTGCAAAAGAAGATGTATTCAGTGTATCCATCATGCCTTGTATCGCCAAAAAGAGCGAAAATATCCTGCCTACCATGAACGACGCAGGAACAGGAAGAGATGTGGATTTGGTATTGACTACCAGAGAATTTGTGCGGATGCTCCGTGCGGAACATATCCGTCCTGATTTGCTGGAAAGCACACCTTTTGATGACCCTATCGGAGAAGCGACCGGTGCTGGCGTTATTTTCGGTGTTACCGGCGGCGTAATGGAAGCGGCTCTGCGCAGCGCTTATTATCTGGTAAACGGCGAAAATGCGGCTCCCGATGCTTTCCGGAATGTTCGCGGACAGGAAGGCTGGAGAGAAGCGGAATTTGAACTGGCAGGCAAAACCCTGCGGGTGGCTGTTGCCAGTGGATTGGGCAATGCCAGAAAACTGGTGAAAGCTCTGCGGAAAGGCAAAGCCCATTATGACTTTGTGGAAATCATGGCTTGTCCCGGTGGTTGTGCTGGCGGCGGCGGTCAGCCCATCAAAGATGGACTGGAACAGGCAGAACGTCGCGGAAATCACCTGTATTTCCTGGATGATATTGCAAATCTGCGTTTCAGCCATGAAAATCCGGCAATCCAGGCGCTGTACAAAGATTTCCTGGGCGAACCTTTGGGAGAAAAAGCCCATCACTTACTCCATACTGACCATACGGCATGGAAGATGCCCAGAGAATCTGAATAAGATTAAGAAGTAAATATATCGTAAAATAAGAAAGCAGAAATCCTCCGTATGTTGGGGATTTCCGCTTTTTTGTTTTCTTATGAAGATGCCTCAAAATGGTATCCCGTTTTCTGTTTTTAGAAAGAGGGCAAACCAATGGGGTTCGTTTGTCAGAGAAGGACAAAACCAAGATGTTCCCTGAAAAATACTTAAAAAGTGCCCAAAGAGTCAGACAAGCAAAAAAGTACAGATTCCATAAAACATGCACAAAAAAGAACACATTCCTTTGTCAAAAAAGACAGGTGTTTTTCTGAGGCGTGCAAAGTGACGGTATTTTTGCAGAGGATTTTTGATTTTTCAACAGGTTTCATAGAAGCGTATCTTTTTCCATGTTGGGGGTTTACATCGGCAAACCTTTGTGTTAGTATGAGAAAAAATAACCAGACGAAAGGGTTGCATATTTATGATTCAAAATAATTTTGCTGCAACTGCATACTTTTATTTTTACCGTGTTTTCAGAGATTCAAAGTGAATTTTACTGTTAGGAAAAGACGGTTCGTTTTGTTGTTTTTTTCTTTGGAAGGACATAATAGGACTTCGCAGTGAAATTCGCTGCGGAGTCTTTCTTTTTTTGTAGGAAAGAAGGGGTAGGCAGCGATGAAAGGAAGCGTTTTATCATGAAGGAGGTCAGTGGAATGATTATTGTACTGAAACAGAATACAAAACCGGAACAACTGGAAAACTTGGAAGCATGGATTCACAGCATGGGCATTGAAACCCATGTTTCCATCGGAAAGACCCATACCATCATCGGTCTGGTGGGGGATACCTCTCAGGTGGATATGGATTTGGTAAGAGCATTGGATATCGTAGAAAGCGTAAAACGGATTCAGGAACCATTTAAAAACGCAAACAGAAAGTTCCATAATGAAGACTTGGTGGTGGACATCGGCGGCGTAAAGATTGGCGGCGGCAATTTCCAGATCATCGCTGGCCCTTGCTCCGTAGAGTCCAGAGAGCAGGTGTGCTACATTGCGGAATGTGTGAAAAAATCCGGCGCAGGTCTGCTCCGCGGCGGTGCATTTAAGCCTAGAACTTCTCCTTACGCTTTCCAGGGACTGAAAGGCGAAGGCATTGAACTGCTGGAAGAAGCAAAGGCAAAAACAGGGCTGCCTATCGTATCCGAAATCATGAATATCAGCCATCTGCCTATGTTTGAATCTGTGGATGTGATTCAGGTAGGGGCAAGAAACATGCAGAACTTTGATCTGCTGCGGGAACTGGGTACCATCGACAAACCTATCCTGCTGAAACGTGGGCTGGCAAATACCATTGAGGAATGGCTTATGAGTGCGGAATACATTATGGCAGGGGGCAATGAAAACGTTATCCTCTGCGAAAGAGGTATTCGTACTTTCGAAACCAAAACAAGAAATACACTGGATTTATCCGCCATTCCTGTTTTGAAAAAACTGACACATCTGCCTGTTATTGTAGACCCCAGTCACGCACTGGGACACTCCAATATGGTAAAACCCATGGCAATGGCAGCAACAGCAGCAGGGGCAGACGGATTGATGATCGAAGTGCATAATGACCCTGCCAGAGCACTGTGTGACGGCGCACAGTCCCTGACACCGGAAGCATTTGACGATGTGGCAAAGGCTGTATTCCAAATCAGACCTTTTGCCTGCAAATACAATGAAGATTAAGAGAAGACGATAGAAAAAGAGGTGACACATATGAAAGTCGGCGTTGTAGGAATGGGGCTCATTGGCGGCTCCATGGCGAAAGCCATCCACAAAAAAACAGAACATACAGTTATCGGCTGGGACGCATCAGAAACAGTACGGCTCAGCGCAAAGCTGCTGGAAGCGGCAGATGAATTCATGGTTGACGGCAATCCCAAAGATTGCGATCTGGTGCTCATTGCCCTTTATCCACAGGCGACCGTAGATTATGTGCGCCAACATGCAAAAGATTTCAAAAAAGGCGCCATGGTGGTGGACTGCGCAGGGGTGAAACGACTGGTTTGCCAGAATGTGCAGGACATCGCGGCGGAAAATGGTTTCATTTTCATTGGTGCTCATCCCATGGCAGGTATCGAGCGTTCTGGCTTTAACTTTTCCAGTGAAAAGATTTTCGAAGGGGCAACTATGATTCTGACACCGTTTCAGGGCACAGATATTGCCGATGTAGACCGCTTAAGCCAGTTTTTCAAAAGCATCGGCTTTGCCCGGATGCAGGTGGCAACAGATGCGGAACATGACCAGATGATTGCTTACACATCCCAGCTGGCACATGTGGTTTCCAGCGCGTATATCAAAAGCGAATTATCCCCCAATTTCAAGGGATTTTCCGCAGGTAGCTTCCACGATATGACCCGTGTGGCAAAGCTGAACGAAACCATGTGGACAGAGTTGTTTTTGGTGAACAAAGACTATCTGGCAGACGAAATCGATGGTCTGGTGGAACGGCTGCAGGCTTACAGCAAGGTCATCCGCAATGGTGATGGAGATACCCTGAAAGCTATGCTGAAAGACGGGAAGGAAAAACGCCTTGCCGTTGACGTTGTAAAAGAGTTTGATTAAGAAGGTGTGTGTATGAGAAGTGTAACGGTGAAAACTTCCGCAACGTATGAAGTGCTCATTGGCAGCGGAATCCTTCAGAAAGCGGGAGAAGAAGTGAAAAAAGTCATTTCTCCCTGTAAAGCTGCCATTGTGACAGACAGTACCGTGGTACATTTATATGAAGAAACCGTCCGCAAGTCTTTGACAGAAGCTGGATTTTCTGTCTGCACATTTGTGTTTCCTGCAGGCGAAGCATCCAAGAACATTCATACTCTCAGCCATTTGCTGGAATTTCTGGCAAAAGAGGAAATGACCAGAACAGATTTGATTGTGGCTTTGGGCGGCGGCGTGACAGGAGATTTGGCAGGTTTCGGTGCGGCGGTATATCTGCGGGGCATCCCCTTTGTACAGATTCCCACCACATTTCTGGCAGCCATTGATTCCTCTGTAGGCGGAAAAACGGCAGTGGATCTGGAAGCAGGAAAAAATCTGGCAGGTGCTTTTTATCAGCCGAAATTGGTGCTCTGTGATACGGATGTATTGCAGACATTGCCGGAAGTTGTTTTTGCCGATGGCATTGCGGAAGCATTGAAATATGGCGTACTGGGTGACGCTGCATTGTTTGAAAAAATTGCCGGAGGCGATTTCCGGCAGGATTTGGAAGAAATCATTGAAACCTGCGTTTCCATGAAACGGGACGTAGTGGAAGAGGACGAATTTGACACAGGCAAGCGCCAGCTGTTGAATCTGGGACATACCTTTGGACATGCCATTGAACAGAAAAGCCATTTTCAGATGACTCATGGTCACGCCGTTGCCATTGGGATGCATCTCATTGCCAAAGCGGCAGAAACAAAAGGCATTGCAGAAAAAGGCATAGCAGCGGCCATTGCAAAGGCACTGGAACAGAATCAACTGCCCAAAGAAACCACATTTTCTCCGGCAGAAGTGGCAGAAGGAACTCTGCGTGATAAAAAACGCCGGGGCGGAACCATCAGTTTTGTATTTCCCAAGAAAATCGGCGCTTGTGAAATCGTAAAAATACCAGTGGAAGAAGTGGAAGCATTAGCAAGAACAGCTATGGAATCGTAAAGGAGGGAGGCTATGAACATCAAAATATCCAGAGGGGCTTTGCGGGGAAGCGTGCAGATGATTTCCTCTAAGTCCGATGCCCACCGCCTGTTTATTGGGGCGGCACTGGCAGATCAGCCAACGGAAATGGTGCTTAACGGCAGCTCCGAGGATTTGGAAGCCACCCTTCAGTGTTTACAGGCCTTGGGGGCAGATTTTCTCCGGCAGGGGGATAAAATCAAAGTGTTCCCGGTGGAGAAAAAAGAAGATCTGGCTGTGATGGATTGCAGAGAAAGCGGCTCTACCCTTCGTTTTTTACTGCCAGTGGCGGCGGCATTGGGCAGAAATGTACTGGTGGAGGGAAAGGGCAGACTGCCCCAGCGTCCCATCGGAATTCTGACAGAATTGCTTAGAGAACATGGCTGTTTTGTCAGCAGTGACCAGCTGCCCTTAGAAATGTCTGGACAGCTCAAAGGCGGTACCTTTTCTCTGCCGGGCAATGTAAGTTCTCAGTTTATCACGGGATTGCTTTTTGCATTGCCTTTATTAGAAGAAGATAGCGAAATCGTATTGACCACAGAAGTGGAATCCCGTGGATATATTGATATGACACTGCATACCCTCAAACGCTTCGGCATTGAAGTGAAGGAAGGGGAAAGGGGATTTTCTATTCCCGGTGGTCAGCAGTACCATTCCCCCGGTGTGATGCAGGCAGACGGTGACTGGTCTAATGGTGCTTTTTGGCTCACAGCTGGCGCCATGGGTCAGCCGGTGACATGTTGTGGGCTACAAATGGACTCTCCTCAGGGAGATAAAGCCATTTTAGATATATTGAAACAGTTTGGTGCACATGTGGAAGTAGAAGGAGAACAGGTGACGGTTTCCCATGGGAAACTGAAAGGCTGCGTCATTGATGCGGCACAGATTCCTGATCTGGTACCCATATTGTGCATGGCGGCAGCGGCGGCAGAAGGAAAAACAGAAATCCGAAATGCCGGAAGGCTGCGCATCAAGGAAAGTGACCGCCTGACGGCTATGGCAGACTGTTTGAAGCGGCTGGGTGTTCCAGTGGAGGAAAAACAGGACGGTCTGATCATTCATGGCGGGAAATTGACAGAACAACAAGGAGAAATCCGTATAGATGCTTACGGCGATCACCGAATTGTTATGTCAGCGGCAGTGGGCGCGGCTTTGCTGGGCAGGGAAGCCGTCATTGAAGGCGCGGAAGCTGTGGCAAAGTCTTATCCGGCATTTTTCGCAGAATTTATTCGTTTAGGAGGTGGCGCAGATGTCCTCTAATTTTGGAGAACGAATCAAGATTTCTATTTTTGGACAGTCCCATTCTGAAGCCATTGGGGTAGTCATTGACGGACTGCCGGCAGGAGAAGAAATTGATCTGGAAAAGGTGCAGGCGTTTATGAAACGGCGGGCACCCGGTCAGCATAAATATTCCACCACAAGAAAAGAGGGAGATGTGCCGGAAGTGGTGTCCGGTCTATTTGAAGGAAAAACCTGCGGCGCGCCATTATGCGCCATGATACATAATACAAACGCCCATTCCAAAGATTACAGCAATCTGGTGAAAACCCCCCGCCCCGGTCATGCGGACTATACAGCGGCGGTAAAATACAACGGTTTTCAGGACTATCGAGGCGGCGGACATTTTTCCGGCAGACTGACAGCACCTCTTTGCTTCGCAGGGGCGGTATGTATGCAGATTTTGGAAAGAAGGGGCATTCACTTTGGTGCCCATATCCATTCCATTCACGGCATTGCCGATACACCTATGAATCCGGTGGAAATCACAGCGGAAGAACTGGCAGAAGTGACAGCTAAGACATTCCCTGTCTTTTCCGATGAAGCTGGGCTGCGGATGCAGGAAATCATTGAGGACGCACGGCTGAATCAGGATTCCGTCGGCGGTGTGGTGGAAGCAGCAGTGGTAGGGCTTCCCGTTGGATTGGGTGAGCCAATGTTTGATGGACTGGAAAGCAAGCTGGCTTCCATTTTATACGCCATTCCCGCAGTGAAAGGCGTGGAATTTGGCGATGGTTTTGGTGTGGCAGAGCTTTTTGGCTCCGAAAATAACGACCCATTTTACTTTGACGAAAATGGCAATGTAAAAACAACCACCAACCACCACGGCGGTTCTTTGGGCGGCATTTCCAGTGGGATGCCTCTGATTCTGCGGACGGCATTTAAACCCACGCCGTCTATCTCCAGAGAACAGAATACCATTGGCATGGAATCGGGGCAAAACGAAACAGTCCGTGTCATTGGTCGTCACGACCCCTGCATCGTGCCAAGAGCGGTGCCTTGCGTAGAGGCGGCAATGGCAGTGGCAATTTTGGATTTATATGAATTACAGCAAAAGAAATAATCAGGAGGGTAAATGTATGTATTTGGACGAATTGAGAAATCAGATTAACGATATTGACGATAAAATTGTGGAGTTATTCGTGGAACGTATGAAAGTGGCTTCTGAAATCGCAGGCGCAAAAGCGGAAAAAAATCTGCCTGTACTGGATATGCGCAGAGAAAATGCCGTATTGCAGAAAATCATGGAAAAGGCAGGGGAAGAATTTGAGCTTTATGCCAACACCCTTTATCACACCATGTTTGATGTAAGCAAAAGCTATCAGGCAGGGATTTTGATGCAGGATACACCTTTGTCAAAAGAAATCATGGCAAGCATCGAAACACCGCTCATGGAATTCCCCAAAAAAGCAGTGGTGGCGTGTCAGGGTACAGAAGGTTCCAATGCAGCCCGTGCCTGCAGCAGACTGTTTACCATGCCCAATACCATGTTCTTCAAAAGCTTTGAACATGTTTTCAATGCGGTGGAAAGCGGTCTGTGCCGTTATGGGGTGCTGCCTATCGAAAACAGCTCTGCAGGTTCTGTGACAGAAGTTTATGATTTGATGATGCGTCATAAATTCCATATCGTCAGAAGTCTGAAACTCCACATCAATCATGCGCTGTTGGGAAAACACGGCGCAGATTTCTCCAACGTCAAAGAAATCATTTCCCACGAACAGGCTTTGAGCCAGTGCAGTGAATTTTTGAAATCTCTGCCTCATGTGAAAGTGACCGTATTTGAAAATACAGCTACAGCGGCAAAATATGTGGCAGAATGTGATCGGGATGATATTGCAGCCATTTCCTCTCCTGAATGTGCAAAACTCTATGGCTTGCAGGTCATGAAAAACGACATCCAGAACAACCAGAACAACTACACACGGTTCATCTGTATCGCAAAAGATATGGAAATTTATGCCGGTTCCAATAAAATCAGCCTGATGCTGTCCGTTTCTCACCATCCCGGTTCTCTGTATCGGATGCTGGGGAAAATCGCGGCAAAAGGTATCAATTTGTCCAAACTGGAAAGCAGACCCATTCCCGGAAAAGACTTCGAATTCCGTTTCTATTTCGATATGGAAGCCTCTGTCTATTCCAAAGATGTGATTACCCTCCTGAAGGATATGGAATTTTCCGCGGAGCAGTTCACATTCCTTGGCTGCTATTCCGAAATCGTTTAAGGAGGCATTGCAATGAAAGTATTGGTTATCAACGGCCCCAATCTGAATATGCTTGGGATTCGTGAAAAACATATTTATGGAACAGAAACGTATGTGGATCTGAAGAATCTGATCCATGACTATTGCCAGAAGGAAGGCATTGATGTGGATATTTTCCAGTCCAACCATGAAGGCGCACTGGTAGACCATATCCAGACAGCCTATTTTAACGAAACAGATGCCATTGTCATCAATCCGGCAGCCTATACCCATACCAGTGTGGCGATTTTAGACGCTTTGAAAGCAGTCAATTTGCCGGCTGTTGAGGTGCATCTGTCTGATGTGGGAAGCCGGGAAGACTTCCGCCAGATTTCCTATGCAGGTATGGCTTGCGAAAAGACCATTACGGGCAAAGGATTTCAGGGCTATATCGAAGCACTGGCATATTTAAAAGAAAAATATCAGAAATAATGGTGAAGTGATACAAAAGATAGATGCGAAAGCATCGGAAAATGACAGAAGGGAGAGATGTTATGATTTCTCAGAAAATGAAACAGATGGTAGAACAGAGTGCGGCCATGAGTGCCATGTTTACAGAAGGCAAACGGCTGGCAGCTATTTATGGTGCGGAAAACGTATATGACTTCGGTATTGGCAATCCAAATGTAAAAGCACCTGCCTCTGTCAATGCAACCGCCATTGAAATTTTGCAGAATATGGATTCTTTGAAGGTACATAGTTATACAGACAGCAGCGGCATCCCTGCGGCAAGAAAAGCCATTGCGGAAAGTTTGAACCGCCGTTTTGGTACAAATTATGACGAAAGTAATCTGGTCATGACCGTTGGGGCAGCCGGAGGCTTGAATGTGATTTTGAAAGTGCTTTTGGATGCTGGGGATGAAGTGCTGACCTTTGCCCCTTACTTTGGGGAATATGACAATTATGTGATGAATGTGGGTGGCGTACTCCACCCGGTTCCACCCAATCCACCGGATTTTCTGCCGGATGTAGATGCGCTGTCTGCCTGCATCACACCAAAAACAAAGGCAATCATCATCAACTCTCCCAACAATCCCACAGGGGTCATTTATGATGCGGGAACCATTGAGAAGATTGCGGCGGTTTTGAGACAGAAAGCTGCGGAATACGGTACCGATATTTATATCATTGCCGATGAACCATACAGGGAACTGGCTTATGATGGCGTGGAAGTGCCTTATATTCCCAATTTCTATGAAAATACTATCGTGGCATACTCTTTCTCCAAATCCCTGTCATTGCCGGGGGATCGTATCGGATATCTGGTCATTCCCTCCACTGTATCGGATTTTGCGGAAGTTTCCATGGGAGCAGCCATTGCAAACCGTGTTTTGGGCTTCGTCAACGCGCCTGCTTTACAGCAGATGGTGGTGGCAAAATGCTGTGAAGAAACCACAGATGTGGCATTTTACAATGCTAACAGAGAACTGCTGTACAACGCTTTGCAGGAATACGGCTATACCTGTGCGAAACCCCAGGGCGCTTTTTACCTGTTTGTCAAAGCGCTGGAGGACGATGACAAAGCTTTCTGCGAAAAGGCGAAAGAATACCGTTTGCTGGTGACACCGGGCAGTGCTTTTGGCTGCAAAGGATATGTGCGGATTTCCTATTGCGTGGCACGGGAAACCATTGAAAATTCCCTGCCGTCATTCAAAGCATTGGCAGAATCCTATAAAAAATAAAAATAATTTTTGTGAAAGATACTGTTTTCGGACAGTATCTTTTTTTGTGCAAAAGGAAGACAGGGGCGTTTGTGTTTTCGTTTTGCGGGCGTTTTTTGCTGCCAGTGGAGGCTGGTGGTGGGTGGAGCGGCTGAAATAGGGTGGTGGAAGGAAAAATGTGGCAACGACAGGAGGGGGAATATGTGAAAAAACCTTGAAAAATCGGCATTTTCTGAAGAAAAAAAGAAGAAAAAAAGAGGCCATAGGACTTGTTTTTTTGTTACGGTTATATTACAATGTGGTTAGTAGTGGCGAAAAGTGGCTGAAAAGGGAGCAGAATTTGCGAATCGGCATAGCGAAGGGTGAAAGGTGGTGAGACAAGATGTTCATGGGGGAATACCAGCATTCCATTGATGCAAAAGGAAGATTGATTGTACCTGCCAAGTTCCGTGACGGACTGGGCGAACATTTTGTGGTCACCAAAGGTTTGGATAATTGCCTGTTTGCTTATCCTCAGGAAGAATGGAAGATTTTTGAGGAAAAACTCAAACAGCTTCCTCTGACCAGCACCGGTGCCAGAAAGTTTGTCCGCTTTTTCTTCGCAGGAGCTGTGGAATGCGATTTGGATAACCAGGGGCGTATCATCCTGCCTTCCAATCTGAGGGAATATGCTGGACTGAAAAAAGACATCGTTTCCATCGGTGTCAACAACCGAATTGAAATCTGGAACAAGGAAAATTGGAAAGAATATAACGAAGAAGAAAATTTCATCAGCAATGATCTGGCTTTTGAAATGGAAAATCTGGGCATTTGATGCGGCAGAAAAAAAGGAGTGTTATTATTGGAATTTCATCATGTTTCCGTTCTGCTGCAGGAATGTATCGACGGACTTTGTATCAAACCTGACGGCATTTATGTAGACGGTACCACTGGCGGCGGCGGTCATTCGCTGGAAATTGCAAAGCGGCTCACCACCGGCAGACTGATTTGTATCGATCAGGATCTCAATGCCCATGCAGCTGCAAAAGAGCGGCTGAAAGATCATTTGGACAAGATCACTTTTGTACATGACAATTTTGGCAATATTGGTTCTATATTGGACGAGCTTGGCATTGACCGTATTGACGGCATGCTCATGGATATTGGCGTATCTTCTCATCAGCTGGATGAGGCGGAACGTGGTTTCTCCTATCAGCAGGACGCGCCTTTGGACATGCGTATGGATGCCACAAAGCCTTTCAGTGCTTATGATGTAGTCAATACATACAGCGAAGCCGATTTGGACCGAATCATTTTTACTTATGGCGAAGAACGCTGGGCAAAACGCATTGCGCAGTTTATTGTGGCAGAGCGTGCCAACAAGCCCATCGAAACCACCGGAGAACTGGTGGATGTTATCAAAAAAGCTGTGCCAAAGGGAGCCAGAAAAGACGGCCCTCATCCGGCAAAGCGTACTTTTCAGGCAATTCGAATTGAAGTCAATGGAGAACTGGATGTGCTGGAGAGAGCCATCGATCAGGCGGCGCATCGCCTGACAGAAGGCGGCAGACTCTGCATCATCACATTCCATTCTCTGGAAGATCGTATTGTAAAAGAAGCGTATCGCAGACAGGAAAATCCCTGCATCTGCCCGCCGCAGTTTCCTGTTTGTGTCTGCGGACGGAAACCTGTTGGCAAGGTGATTACAAGAAAGCCAATTGTGCCATCCAAAGAGGAACTGGCAGAAAACCATCGCTCCAGAAGCGCGAAACTGCGTATTTTGGAAGGATTGGGAGAATAAAAAACAGAGGTGTCGGCTATGGCAGCAAAACAGGCAAAAGAAAATAAGAAAAATGCCTACAAAGGCTCTTACTATACATATGGCAACGTAGCATATGAACTGCAGCCGGATTATGCGCCC
Organism: uncultured Anaerotignum sp.; assembly: GCF_905212195.1. Taxonomy (GTDB): domain Bacteria; phylum Bacillota; class Clostridia; order Lachnospirales; family Anaerotignaceae; genus Anaerotignum. The sequence continues at coordinate 20,225 of NZ_CAJMDQ010000014.1, forward strand.
TACTATGAAGACGATAAGAAACAGCAGGAAGCCAAAGAAGCCATTCGGCAGGCAGCGGCAGAACGCAGAGAAAACCGCGTCCATGCGGCACATGTCTGCATGGTGATGCTGTTGATTTTTGCGGGATGTATCGCGTTTATGGGCGCAACGGTTATCGTAAAAAATCAGGAGGTGCAGATTCGGGAAAAGAAAGACGAGCTGGCAACGCTGAAGTCGCAGAACGCGATTTTAGAAGCGGAACTTGCGGAACAGGTGGATCTGGAATACATCAAACAGGAAGCCATCAATCGACTGGGCATGGCAGAACCACAGCCTTATCAGATTGTTTATATTGATGTTCCAAAAGACAGCTATACCATTCAGTATGCAGCTGATGAAGTGGTAGAGGAGGAACCTTCCTTTATCGCATCCATATTGAATTTATTTAAAAAGGACTGATGTAAATGAGAAAATCCAGCGGGGGAATAAGGGCGAATGGAAGATTTGCTTTTATTCTCTTTGCATTTTTTGCGGCATTTGCCCTGATGTTTGGCAGAGTGCTGTATATGAAAGTTGTTCATGGGGCGGAGTATGAAGCGGCGGCAAAGAATCAACAGATCAACCGCTATGACATTACCATCCCGCCCAACAGAGGCAGTATTTTGGACCGGAACAATCAGGTGCTTGCCATCAGTACCACTGTGTATAATGTGGCACTGGACTCCTTGCAGCTGGCAGAGGTGGCAGAACAGTATCCGGAAGAACAGGAAAAGACATTGACAACTCTTTGCGAATATTTCCCGGAACTGGATTACAACACATTGAAACAGTATGTGACCATTAATCCGGAAACAGGGGAGCTTTACATGAATAACCACTGGAAGTATCTGGTGAAGGGTATTGAGCGCAGTGTGAAAGAAGAACTGGAAGCCATGGACCTGAAAGGCGTTTACTTTGAAAAAAGCAGTCAGCGCTCTTATCCACTGAACAGCTCCGCCTGCCATCTGGTTGGTTTTACCCGTGGTGATGCCCAGTGGGGACTGGAAGGATATTACAACAGCTATATGGAAGGAACGCCGGGACGTTCTTTCATCCTGTACAATGGCGCAGATTCCGTTGTTCATCAGGATTATGACGCAAAAGATGGGGATACCATCATCACTACCATCGACTATAATATCCAGAAAATTGCAGAAGAAGTGGTAGCAGAAACAGCGGCAGAATGGCCCGCCAAAAATGTGGCAGCTATGGTTATGGACCCCTATACCGGTGAAATTTATGCCATGGCGGAATCCCATTCCTTCGATTTGAATAATCCAAATGAAATTCCCGAATGGGAAACAGATACCAAGTATACAGAAAACTGGGATCAGCTCAGCAGTGAAGAACAGCTGGAATACCTGAATACCATGTGGAAAAACTTCTGTGTCAGCGATACCTACGAACCCGGGTCTATTTTCAAACCTATGCTGGTAGCGGCTGCTCTGGAGGAAGGCGTTATCACACCAAACTCCACTTTCCAGTGTAATGGGTATACAGATATCGGTGGCTACCGCATCAAATGTCACTTGGTAAGCGGTCACGGAAATATCAATGTAGAACAGATTATGGCGCAGTCCTGTAACATGGGCGTTATCCAGATTGCAAATCTTCTGGGGGCAGATAAATTCTATGAATACCAGAGAGAATTTGGTTTTGGTGATTATACTGGCATTGACCTGCCCGGTGAAGCAGCTGGTCAGCTCCATAGCAAAGAAAGTATTGGTCCTACAGAATTGGCAACCATGTCCTTCGGTCAGACATTCAACTGCACCAGCATTCAGGTCATTGCAGCATTCTCTTCTTTGATCAACGGCGGTAATCTGGTGAAACCCCATGTGGTATCTCAGATTGTGGATGCCGATGGCAATGTGGTGCTGGAAAACGACACAGAAGTGGTACGTCGTGTCATTTCTGAAAAAACATCCGCATATATGCGGACAGCGCTGAAAGCGACTGTAGAAAACGGTCTGGCAAAGAAACTGGAAATCGATGGTTATTCCATCGGCTGTAAAACAGGTACTGCACAGCAGGGCTCTCGTGAAACAAATGATTTGTGGACACTGAGCAACATGTCTTACTTCCCTGCGGAAAATCCCAAATACATTGTATTCACCGTTATCAACCAGCCCAGCGATTATGTAGAAGGCGTGCAGACACCCACACCTATGACCAAAAAACTCATTGAAGGCATCATCAAATACGACAATCTGGAACCTACACAGCCTGTAGAAGATGAAGCAAACCTGTCTCAGAATAAAACTGTGACCGTTGCGGATTATACAGACAGCGTTATTTTCGATGTTATCGGTGATCTGGATGGGAAAGAACTGACTTATAAAGTAGTAGGCAACGGCAATACCGTTGTAAATCAGGTGCCGAAAGGTGGAACCACTGTGGATGTAGGCAGTGAAGTTATCCTGTATGTACAGCGTTCCGAAGAAGACACCGGTACCGTCAGCGTTCCGAACGTTGTCGGCAAAAACTACGAACAGGCAGAAACAACCTTGACAAATGCAGGCTTTACGGTGGCATTTGAAGGGGATCAATCGGGAACTGTCACCGCACAGGACCCTAAGTATGGTGTATCTGTAGCCAAGGGAAGCGAAGTTATGCTGACCCTTGAAATTCCAGAAAAAACGGATACATCAACCGATACAACGGGTACGCAGACAACGCAATAACCAGACCCAAAGAAAACGCATAGACTCCTTGCTTTTTCCATATATTTGCTAATAAGGACATTGGAAAAGGCAGGGAGTTTTCTATGGAAAGACCAACGGTCGGTGAAAAACGCCGGCTTTTGATTTATCTACTCTGCTGTATGCTGGCGTTTCTGGTGCTGGCAGGACGGCTGGTTTATATCGAAGTGTTTCGAGCCCCCCAGTGGCAGGAAATGGCTTATGAACAGCAGACCAGAGATCGTTTGATTACGGCCAAGCGGGGCGATATTCTGGACAGAAACGGTGTCGGCATTGCCGAAACCCAGACAGTGTCGGCAGTCAGTGTTGTTCCGGCAGAGGTGAAAGAAAAAGAAGAAACAGCAAAGTTTCTGGCGGATACACTGGAATTGGATTATGATGAAGTGCTGGAGAAAGTCCAGCGGAAAGTGGCGCTGGTGCGGATTCAGTCAAAAGTGGATACGGAAACAGCACAGACCATCCGGCAGGCGGATTTGCCGGGGGTAAAGGTAGACGAAGATGTCCAGCGGATTTATCCTTTTGGAGAACTGGCGGCTCAGGTGGTTGGTTTTGTAGGAAAAGATAATCAGGGCATCATTGGGCTGGAAGCCAAGTATGATGATGTGATGGAAGGGGAACAGGGGAAGATATTAACCCTGACGGATGCCAAAGGCCATGAACTGACAGACGAACAGGAACGGATTCCGCCAGTGGATGGTGGAAATCTGGTGACAACTCTGGATGTGACCATACAGCAGTATGCGGAACAGACACTGGCAAAAACAGTGGAATCCAAGCAGGCGAAAAAAGGCTCTCTCATTGTGATGAACCCGCAAAATGGGGAGATTTACGCCATGGCGAATTATCCCTCTTTTGACTTGAATGAACCCTTTACCATCAATGACCCAGAATTGGCAGCGGTGTGGGAAGGACTTTCTTCCCAAGAGCAGAGTGACGCCCTCAATGCCATGTGGCGCAATTCTGCCATCAACGATACATATGAACCGGGAAGTATTTTTAAGATCATTACTTCTGTGGCAGGTCTGGAAGAAGGCGTTGTCACGCCGGAATCTACTTTTTACTGTCCGGGGTATCATGTGGCAGGAGATCGGCAGATTAAATGCTGGCGGTATCCCAGAACCCATGGCTCGGAAACATTTGCCGAAGGGGTACAGAATTCCTGTAATCCAGTGTTTATGGAAATTGCGGAGCGACTAGGCGCGGAAACCTTTCTGGAATATGTGGAAAAACTGGGTTTCCGGGAAAAAACAGGCATTGATTTGGCTGGGGAAGCTACGGGCATTATCCATGAGCTGAAAAACGTAGGCCCTGTGGAACTTGCCACTATGTCTTTTGGTCAGTCTTTTCAGATTACGCCTCTGCAATTGATGCGTGCTGTTTCCGCGGCAGTAAACGGCGGCTATCTGGTAACGCCTCATATTGGCTATGGCATTGCCGATGAAAATGGCAATTTGACAGAAACATTCTCCTATGAAAAAGGGGAACAGGTGCTTTCCAAGGAAACTTCCGAAACCATGAAAACCATATTGGAAAGCGTGGTGGCAGAAGGTACCGCCACCAAAGCGGCAGTGGAAGGCTACCGCATCGGCGGCAAAACGGCCACATCAGAAAAACTTCCCCGCAGAAGCGGAAAGTACATCGCTTCTTTCATGACATTTGCCCCTGCAAACGACCCACAGGTTATGGTGTTCCTGATGATTGATGAGCCTCAAGGCGTATATTACGGCGGTACCGTTGGTGGTCCTGCCATGCAGGAAATGCTGCAGAATATCCTGCCTTATCTGGGTATTCCCAAAGAAGGGGAAATATCAGAGGATGCTGTGGTGGTTGTGCCGGATGTAACGGGAATGACCATGGCGGAGGCGAAGAACACCCTTTGGCAGGCAGGACTGACAGCCCAGACGGATGAGGGGGAAACCGTTGTTTCTCAGCTCCCTCCCGCAGGACAGGAAGTCAACCGGGGGACAAAAGTTCTGCTCTACGGGACATAAAGAAAAAAGCGAATAAAAATGCGGAAGAATCGAAAAAAAATCATTCTTTTTCCGTTCCTTCCAGTTTTTTATGATATAATAAACAGATGCGAAAAAAAGCAACACCCAAAGGAGGAAAATACAGTGTTATTGCAAAAACTGTTAGAGGGTATTCCTTATAAAATGTTACAGGGAACCGATGGGGCAGAAATCAAAATGCCCGTTTACGATTCCCGAAAAGTACAGCCGGGGGACTTGTTTGTCTGCATCACAGGCTTTCAGACAGACGGCCATCGCTATATTCCCATGGCGCTGGAAAAAGGCGCGGCAGCCCTTTTGGTAGAACATGCTGTGGAAGATGTACCGGAAAACATCACAGTGATTCAGACAGAAAACAACCGTCAGGCGTTGGCGGCGCTGTCTGCCAATTTTTATGACCATCCCACACAGAAAATGCGGGTGACAGGGGTGACCGGCACCAACGGTAAAACCACTATCACCTATCTGGTGCGTTCTGTGTTGGAACGGGTAGGCAGAAAAACAGGTGTCATCGGCACCATCGAAAACCGCATTGGGGATAAAGTCATTCCTACAGAACGGACAACGCCGGAATCTTTGGAATTGCAGGCATTGATGGAACAGATGCGTCAGGAAGATGTGACAGATGTTATCATGGAAGTTTCTTCCCATTCTCTGGATTTGCATCGTGTGGACGGCATTGCTTATGATGTGGCAGTGTTCACCAACCTGACACAGGATCATCTGGATTATCATAAAACCATGGAAAATTACAAAATCGCCAAGAGTATGCTCTTTGAACGGAGCAAAAAGAGCGTCATCAATATTGACGATGCCGCAGGTGATTTTATGGTGGAAAAATCTGCTGGGGAAGTGCTGACTTATGCCATTGACAAAGCAGCAGACCTGAAGGCGGAGGATATTTCCATTACAGCGGAAGGTACTGCCTTTACAGTGGTATATGAAGGAAAACGCTATGGTGTGAAATTGCACACACCCGGCAGATTCAGTGTATATAATGGACTGGGTGCTATCGGCGCTTGCCTGTGTCTGGGCGTGGAAATGGAAGACATTCTGGCTGGTTTGGCAGAAAATCCCGGTGTGGCAGGTCGTTTCCAGACAGTGCGCAGCAAAAAAGGCTGTCAGGCAGTGGTGGACTATGCCCATACACCTGATGGACTGGAAAATGTGCTGAAAACAGCCAAAGAATTTACCAAAGGCAAATTGATTGCGGTCTTTGGCTGCGGCGGTGATAGAGATAAGACAAAACGCCCCATCATGGGACATATCGGCGGACAGTATGCGGATTACTGCATCATCACATCCGATAATCCCCGTACAGAAGACCCGGAACAGATTTTGCGGGAAGTGGAAGCAGGTACAAAGGAAACAGGATGTGCCTACGAAAAACAGGTTGACCGTAGAAAAGCCATTGTGCGTGCCGTAGAACTGGCACAGGCAGGAGATGTCATTCTCATTGCTGGCAAGGGTCATGAAACTTATCAGATTTTCCCGGATAAAACCATTCATTTTGACGATGTAGAAGAAGTGCGAAACGCGTTTGGAGATGATTGCTTATGAAAAAACTGACCATTCAGGAAATTGCCAATGCCACCCATGCACGGATTCTGGCAGCAAATTTAGAAGAGGCACAGCAGAAAACCATCTGCCATGTGACACAGGATTCCCGTCAGGCAGGGGAAGAAAGCCTCTTTGTGCCTCTGAAAGGCAAAAATTCCGACGGCCATGATTACCTGAAAAGCTGCATGGAAAAAGGCGTTGCCGCATGTTTTACAGAGCGTGAAATGACACCGGAAAATGGCTGTGTGCTGCTTCTGGTGGAAAATGCGAGAGCGGCTATGTTACAGTTAGCAAAATATTATCGCAGCCTGTTTGATATTCCCGTTGTTGGCATTACCGGCAGCGTAGGCAAGACTACCACAAAGGATATGATTGCCTCTGTCCTTTCTCAGAAATACAATACTTTGTGGACACTGGGAAATTTCAATAATGACCTCGGTGTGCCTCTGACCTTGTTCCGTCTGGAAGAAAGTCACGAAGCCGCTGTCATTGAAATGGGCATGAACCATTTTGGGGAAATCCATCGTCTGGTGGATGTAGTACGCCCTCATATTGGCGTGATTTCCAATGTTGGTGTTGCACATATTGAACATCTGGGCAGTCGGGAAGGCATTTTGAAGGCAAAATGTGAATTGTTCGATTTTATGGATGAAAAGGATGTTGCTGTGCTCAACGGCGATAACGATATGCTGGCCACATTGGACGGCAAACTTTCTCAGAAAGTACGCTGGTTTGGTGTGGAAAACAAACGGGATGTTTACGCGGACAACATCGAAGCCGTTGGTCTGGAGCATACCAGATGCACCATTCACACACCTGTGGGCAGCATGGACGTAGTGATTCCTATGCCCGGTGCACACATGGTGCTTAATGCCCTTTCCGCTGTAACCGTAGGGCTGGAAATGGGCTTTACACTGGATGAAATCAAAGGGGGCATTGAAAATTTCGTGCCTACCAAAGACCGTATGACCATCATGCGTCTGGAAAACGGTCTGACACTGCTGAATGATGTATACAACTCCAATCCTGTTTCCGCGAAGGCTTCTTTGGATATTCTCAAAGATGTGGAAGGCAGAAGTGTGGCATTCTTGGGCTTTATGGGAGAACTGGGCGAATTTGCCCCCCAGATGCACCGAGAAGTTGGGGCTTATGCGGCAGAAAAAGGCATTGACCTTTTGATTTGTATTGGCAACCATTCTGACCAGATGGCGGCAGGCGCAAAAGATGCCGGCATGAAGGAAGTGTATCGCTTTGATACACAGGAAGAATTCTGGGAAAACGGCATGGATTTGCTGAAAAAAGGAGATACAATTTTGTTGAAAGCATCCCGCAGCATGGGATTTGAAAAAACAGTAGAGAAATTGCAAGGAGTGAAATAAAGTGGGTTCTTTGGAACAGGCGGTTTACGCCATATTGATAGCCTTTGTCATTGGGGTGATTTTGTGTCCCATTCTGATTCCGGTACTGCATAAAATGAAGTTCGGGCAGAATGTCCGGGATGACGGCCCTCAGACACATCTGCAGAAACAGGGTACGCCTACCATGGGCGGTATTGCCTTTTTGATTGCCTTTGTGATAGCATCCTTTTTCTTTTTGAAGGGGAATACCGATGGCATTGCGGTGGTACTGATGACACTGTGTTATGGCATCATCGGCTTTTTGGATGACTATATCAAAGTTGTGAAAAAACGTTCTCTGGGTCTGCGTGCTTGGCAGAAACTGGCATTGCAGCTCATTGTAACAGCTGTATTCTGCTGGTATGTGATGATGAAAAGCGGTATCGGCACAGCCATTTACATTCCCTTTACCAATGGTATGGAACTGGATCTGGGTATTTTGTTTGTGCCTTTCCTCTTTATTGCGGTACTGGGGACTGTCAATGGTGTCAACCTGACAGACGGTCTGGACGGTCTGGCTGGCGGCGTAACCCTCATTGTTGCGGCGTTCTTTATGATCGTGTCCTGGGCGGCAGGCAGCATGATTTCTCCTGTCTGCGGGGCAATCGTTGGCGCACTGCTGGCATTTTTGCTCTTTAACTGCTATCCTGCCAAAGTGTTCATGGGGGATACAGGCTCTCTGGCACTGGGCGGCTTTGTGGCGGCAACGGCTTTTGTGCTGAAAATGCCTATTTTCATTGTCATTGTCGGCTTTGTTTATCTGTGGGAATCTATCACAGTTATGCTGCAGGTAGGTTGGTTCAAGATTACAAAACGCAAATACGGCGAAGGCAGACGCCTGTTCAAAATGGCGCCTTTCCATCATCACCTGGAACAGTGCGGATGGAGAGAAACAAAGGTTGTGACTTTGTTCTATGTAGTGACTGCTCTGCTGTGCCTGCTGGGCTTCTTGGGCAGTAAAGCGATGTTTTAACGGAAAGAAGGAAAAAATCCATGAAATATACAGGAAAACGTGCCCTGGTATGCGGCATGGCAAAAAGCGGTATTGCAGCAGCGGCTCTGCTGCAGAAACTGGGTGCAGTGGTTACATTGCAGGATATGAAAGAACGTGACGCCGTTCCTGCGGCAGCACTGGAACTGGAAAAAGAAGGAGTTGCCCTTTACACAGGGAAAAATCCCGATGATATTGCATGTGAACAGGATCTGATTGTACTTAGTCCCGGTATCCCCTGCGACCTGCCTTTCATTGAAGCGGCAGAAGCAGCTGGCGTGGAAGTCATCAGCGAAGTGGAACTGGCATACAGAGAAACCACTTGCCCCATCACAGCCATCACAGGCACCAATGGGAAAACAACAACCACAACCCTGACTGGTGAAATTATGAAAGCCGTTCGCCCGAACACAGCAGTGGTAGGGAATATTGGTGTGCCTTACAGTGAAAAAGTACAGGGCTTGACAGAAAAGGATTGGGTCGTTGCGGAAATCAGTAGTTTCCAGATGGAAAAAGCAAAAGAATTCCATCCCCACATCAGCGCGGTGCTGAATATTACCCCTGACCATCTGAACAGACACAAAACCATGGAAGTTTACATTGCCATGAAAGAACGTGTTTTTGCGAAACAGACAGCAGAAGATTTCTGCATTTTGAATTACGAAGACGAAACATGCCGGAAAATGGCAGACAAAACTGCTGCAAAAGTATTTTTCTTCAGCAGTGCACAGCCTTTGGCAGAAGGTATTTACCTGCAGGACAAAGATATTTTTGTAAAATGGCAGGGTATCGATGAAAAGCTGATTTCTGTGGATGAACTGCAGATTTTGGGCGTTCATAACTATGAAAACGTCATGGCAGCGGCAGCCATGGGCATTTGCGCAGGCGTGGCACTGGATACTATCCGTCAGGTGCTGAAATCCTTTGCGGGTGTTGAACACCGTATTGAATACGTGGCAACGGTAGATGGCGTTGATTACTATAACGATTCTAAGGGCACAAACACAGATGCGTCCATCCGTGCTGTCCTTGCCATGCAGAAACCCATTGTGCTCATTGGCGGCGGCTATGACAAAGGTGTTTCTTTTGATGACTGGACAAAGCTGTTCCCCGGCAGAGTGAAACATCTGGTACTCATCGGTGTAACAGCACCGCAGATTCGTGCGTCTGCGGAAAAATTCGGCTTTACGGCTATGACAGACTGCGAAACCTTTGCAGAAGCTGTAGATCTGTGCAGGGAAAAGGCAGAACCTGGTGATTGTGTGCTCCTTTCTCCCGCATGTGCAAGCTGGGGCATGTTTGATAACTACGAACAGCGCGGCGAAATGTTCAAAGAACAGGTTCGCTCCTATTTGCAGAAATAAACAAAGCGAGGTGGTAACATGGAACAGACCAGACAGGGAAAGGCAGGAAGAAAACCGCATAAAAAAAGAGTGAAAGCGGATACCTATGACTTCGGGCTGTTTTTCGTGGTACTGACGCTGGTATTGTTCGGCGTTGTCATGATTTTCAGCGCCAGTTATTATGAAACCATGTCCAGTAAAGAATATGGATATGATATGTTCTATTACTTGAAACGACAGGGCATGTGGGCAGTCGTGGGGACGGTTGGTATGATCGTTGCCATGAATGTGCCTTATCAGTTCTGGAAAAAGTTTTCCCCTATGCTGTACTGGATTTCCAATGGTCTGCTGGCAATCCTGCCTTTTGTCGGGAAAAATGTAAAAGGGCAGACCCGTTGGATTGAAATCGGTCCTTTGCAGTTCCAGCCTTCGGAATTTACCAAGGTTGCGGTGATTTTGTATCTGTCCTACTATGTCATCAACCATCGGAAGGAATTGGGCAATCTGAAAGGATTTGCAAAAGCGGCAGCGATTCTGGCACTTCCGGTGCTGCTCATCGCTATGACAAACTTCTCATCAGCCCTTTTGCTGCTCATGGTTGGTGTGACCATTCTGTTTGTTGCCAGCCCTAGAATCTGGTACTTTGTGGCAGGCATTGGCGCACTGGTGCCCTTTGCGGCAGTCATGGTCATTTTGCCGCAGTTCCGCTATCGTCTGACCCGTATCACCACATGGCTGGACCCTTGGTCTGATTTGCAGGGGAATGGCTATCAGACGGTACAGTCTTTATATGCGGTGGCATCCGGCGGGCTCTTTGGTCTGGGATTGGGACAAAGCCGACAGAAATCATTTATCCCAGAAGCCCACAACGATATTATCTTTGCGATTATTTGTGAAGAACTGGGGCTGATTGGTGCGGCGCTGGTCATCATCCTTTTTGCAGTAGTGGTTTGGCGCGGCATCCGCATTGCCATGAATGCGCGGGATAATTACGGTATGCTGGTGGCAACGGGCATTACATCTGTGGTGGCATATCAGTCTTTGATTAACATCGGCGTTGTAACCAATACCATTCCAAATACAGGGCAGCCTTTGCCGTTTATCAGTTACGGCGGTACGGCGCTGGTATTCCTGATGGGTATGATGGGAATATTGCTGAATATATCAAAATATCCAAAGGATATGAAGAATACAGAATAATTTACAAAAAGCTATTGACAAATTTGTTCGTATTGAATAAAATGCTAAAGTATAAGATTCCATACAGCAAAAGCGAAGAAAAAGAGGAGTATGCGGATTCCATCCCGCCAGAGAGAAAGACCCATGGGCTGCAAGGTTTTTCGGGAGCAGGCACGCAGAAGGTAGCTTTGGAGCTGTTCCGCTGAAAAAAGAGTAAGCGGGAACGGGTGGTTCCGTTACAAACCGAGAGTGTCCGTCAAGTTTTTTGACGGGAAATAAGGTGGTACCGCGAGCTTTCGTCCTTTGGGAGGAAAGCTCTTTTTTTATGAAACGAAGGAGGAGAAAACGTGAGAGAACTGGCAAAGAATTTTGATCCCGCAGCAGTAGAGGACAGACTCTATGCGATGTGGATGGAAAGAAAATATTTCCACACAAAAATTGATAAAAGCAAAAAACCTTATTGTATCGTAATGCCGCCCCCGAACATCACTGGGCAGCTGCACATGGGCCATGCACTGGACAACACCATGCAGGATATCCTGATCCGTTGGAAAAGAATGGCTGGCTACAATGCACTGTGGGTTCCCGGCATTGACCACGCAAGTATTTCTACAGAACTGAAAGTTGTACAGAAAATGGCTTCTGAAGGCCTGACAAAAGAAGATGTAGGCCGTGAAGGTTTCCTGGAACGTGCTTGGGCTTGGAAAGAAGAATACGGCGGCATCATCCTGAATCAGCTGCGGAAACTGGGCTGCTCCTGTGACTGGGAACGCGTACGTTTCACTATGGACGAAGGCTGCTCCGACGCCGTTCTGGAAGTATTCTGCCGTCTGTATGAAAAAGGCTATATCTATCGTGGTGAAAAGATCATCAACTGGTGCCCTGAATGTCAGACCACTATTTCTGACGCAGAAGTTAACCATGTGGAAACAGCAGGTCATTTCTACCACATTGAATATCCCATCGTAGGCTCCGATGAAAGACTGCGTCTGGCAACAACTCGTCCTGAAACCATGATGGGCGACGTTGCGGTTGCAGTTCATCCTGAAGACGAACGTTATCAGCACCTCATTGGCAAGACATGTATCCTGCCTTTGATGAACAAAGAAATCCCCATTGTTGCGGATGAATATGTTGACCGTGAATTCGGTACTGGTGTTGTAAAAATCACACCTGCTCACGACCCTAACGACTTTGAAGTTGGTGTACGTCATAACCTGCCTCGTATCAATGTAATGAACGACGATGGTACTATGAATGAAAAAGCAGGCAAATATGCAGGCATGGATCGTATGGAAGCCAGAAAAGCAGTGGTAGAAGACCTGAAAGAACAGGGCTATCTGGTAGAAATTGAAGATATTACTCATGCAGTAGGCTGCCATGAAAGATGTAACGTTCCCATCGAACCCCTGATCAAACTGCAGTGGTTTGTACGTATGGACGAACTGGCAAAACCTGCTATGGAAGTATATGAACAGCAGAAACTGCGTTTTGTTCCCGATCGTTTCGGTAAAGTATATATGCATTGGCTGGAAAACATCCGTGACTGGTGTATCTCCCGTCAGCTGTGGTGGGGCCATCGTATTCCCGCTTACTATTGCGATGAATGCGGCCATATTACTGTAAGCAAACATGCACCTGAAAAATGTGAAAAATGCGGCAGCACAAAACTGCATCAGGATGAAGATACACTGGATACATGGTTCAGCTCTGCGCTGTGGCCTTTCTCCACACTGGGCTGGCCCAATGAAACAGAAGATCTGAAACATTTCTATCCTACAAGCACACTGATCACTGGCTATGACATCATCTTCTTCTGGGTTGTTCGTATGGTATTCTCCGGTATGGAAAATATGCACGAAGTACCTTTCCACGATGTATTGATCCATGGTCTGATCCGTGACGATCAGGGCAGAAAGTTCTCCAAATCTCTGGGCAACGGTATCGATCCTCTGGAAGTTATCGCAAACTACGGCGCTGACCCTCTGCGTCTGATGCTGATCACTGGTAATGCACCTGGTAACGATATGCGTTTCTATTGGGAAAGACTGGACAACTGCCGTAACTTCTGCAACAAGATCTGGAACGCAAGCCGTTTCGTAATGATGAACATGGACGAAAAACAGGAAACAAAACTGCTGATGCTCACATCTGCAGATAAATGGATCCTGTCCAAAGTAAATACACTGGCAAAAGATGTTTCCGAAAATCTGGAACATTATGAACTGGGTCTGGCTGCACAGAAAATTTACGATTTCCTGTGGGATGAATTCTGTGACTGGTATATTGAAATGGTAAAACCTCGTCTGTACAACAAAGACGACAACACAAGAGAAGCAGCACTGTGGACACTGAAAACAGTTCTCATCAACGCTCTGAAGATGCTGCATCCTTTCATGCCTTATATCACAGAAGAACTGTTCCAGCATATTCAGGACGAAGAAGAAAGCATCATGATTTCCGATTGGCCTGTTTATAAAGAAGAATGGAACTATCAGGAAAATGAAAAAGAAATCGATGCCATCAAGGAAGCTGTTCGCAACATCCGTAACATCCGTGCGGAAATGAACGTTGCACCTTCCAAGAAGGTTCAGGTATTTGTTGTTTCCGATAAGGAAGAAGTAAGAGCAATCTTCGAACACAGCAAAGTATTCTTTAAGACACTGGGTCATGCCAGCGAAGTAACTGTACAGGCTGACAAAGCAGGTATCGGTGAAGACGCTGTTTCCGTAGTGACCAGCGATGCAACCATTTACATGCCTCTGGCAGAACTGGTTGATATTGAAAAAGAAGTAGAGCGTCTGACAAAAGAAAAAGAAAAGATGCTCAAAGAAATCGAAAGAGTAGAAAAGAAACTGGCAAACCAGGGCTTTGTATCCAAAGCGCCTCAGAAAGTCATCGACGAAGAAAAGGCAAAAGAAGAAAAATACAAAGCAACACTGGCACAGGTGGAAGAACGTCTGGCACAGCTTCAGAAATAATGAGATGTAAAAAAGGGATAAAACCGAAAGGTTTTATCCCTTTTCTATTTATTTGGTTTTGGGGCTTACCCAAAGGAGAAAGTCTATCTTCTTTGTGGGGGTAAAGTGTTTGTATTGGGGAAATGCGTCATCAAAAGCGGCTATGTATGATTTTGCTGTTCGGGTAGGTAAAAATTCCTGATACCATTGGAGGATATTTTCGTATAAAGGAATGGCGTTTTGGAATTTGGTTTCACAGCTTGTACCACGCAGGCGCAACTGGAGACAATCCAGAACAATGCTGTCCCAGATGGGAAAATCAGGGCACAAAGTTGCAAGCATTTTGCTGGAAAAGGAACATTCTACCCGTCCTGTATGGCGGTAGAGTGTTTCCAGAATCATCGGGAAGGTGGGAGTGCTTTCGTTTTTCCATTTTTCGAAATTCGCATAGTAAAATTTTCGCCAATCCTCATTGCGGCGGATGCGGTAAAAGCCATTGAACAGTTTTTGAAAAGCCATATCTTCAGACAGATTTGTGTTTTTGTAGGAGGACATGATTTTTTCGTATGCAATCAGTCCTTTTTCTCTTTTTTGCAATTCTGCCAGTGCCTGCCGCACATGAATTTTGGATTTCAACATGGTATGATTTCCTTTCTGCAAAAAAACAGCATGGAGATTTCCATGCTGTTTTTTGTCAATTATCTTTTTTCTACATAAGTTTTCAGAATATATACTACATCATCCAGGCTGATTTTGGAGGTGTTGATGGACAGGTCATAGTTTTCCAGTTTGCCCCATTTTCTGCCTGTGAAATAGTTGTAGTATCCAGCACGTTTTTTGTCAGTTTTCAAAACGGCGCTTTCTACATTTTTTGCATCCAGTCCATACAGTTCAACAGCACGTTTTACGCGGTCTTCCAGTTCTGCGTGGATAAATACGTTGATGCAGTTGGGATTTTCAGACAGAACATAGTCTGCGGAACGTCCGACGATGACGCAGCTGCCCTGTTCTGCGACTTCTTTGATGACCTGGGACTGTACCAGGAAGATTTTTTCATTCAAAGGCAGACCATAGGAATCTACGGTAGGTGTTAAAGTGGTTAAAGAAAGGAGCAGATTGCCTGTGGAAACAGATTCCGCTTCTTTGAAGCATTCTTTGGACAGACCGGTCTTTTCTGCTGCCAGATTGATCAGTTCGTTGTCATAAAAAGGAATGCCCAGTTCGTCTGCAAGTTTTTTCCCGATGATTCTGCCGCCGCTGCCATATTGACGGCTGATGGTGATGATTTTATGGTCCATAATGACTCCCCCTCCAAAGTACCGTACAGCCATAGAATGGGACGGTTCTTCCAAAATTTTCTTACTTTTATTATACAATAAATACAAAAAACTTACAACCGAAATCAGGAATTGTGGCTTGACCTGAGAGAGAAAAAGGTTCATAATATATTTAGCAAGCTAAATAAAAAGAGGTGTATGTTTTATGGATAACAGTTTTCATCACTGCCTGCTTTTGGCACAGACAGTGTTTCAAAAACAAGTGGTATTGGAAGCGGCAGAGCAGGGGCTTTTGCCGGGGCATGGCGGGGTGGTTTTTGTCTGTAATTCCTGCGAGGAGGGACTTGGCAATCTGAAGGGCTCCCGAAAGATTTGCGATACCTATGGAAAACGGATTCAGGCCTTTTATACTCTGGATCTGTATCTGGATCGATATGTGAC
>NZ_CAJMDQ010000015.1 GCF_905212195.1 uncultured Anaerotignum sp.
TGTGGGCTCCGCCGCCGATACTTGTCCCGGCAAAATCTCCCGCATGGCAAAAGCCGCGCCGCCCATGGGCCAGAGCACAGGCAGCGCCAGCAAAAACACACAAACGCCCAGCAGATTCCGGCGCAGGAGCCGTTTATCCTTTTCTTTCTTCCCCATGGGCGTAACCTCCTTTCGGTCTGCAAATAGTTTATGCGGACAGAAAAGAGGATAGAACGAAAAAAGCGGAAATACCTGTTAAGGTACTTCCGCCTTTTTTAAAAACTAATTTCTTTTTTATTGACGATGCTGAGATATTCCCCCATGCAGCAGCCCATGACCACCACATTGCAGGTGAAATATTCCCAGTTTCCATCTTTGTATTCCACAACCGCGCCGGAGAGGAAGCTATTCACTTTCCGCTTACTGTCCTCGGCGTTTGTCTTGGGAAAGAGGGAAACAAATTCCTCCAGCGTACCGGAAAAAGCGATTTCCTTGGGCAGCTGCGCGCCGCCAGTCATGAGCCAGCTTTCAATCTGACGGGCAGAGAGCATATGCCCTGCTTCCCCGCCGGCTGCCAGCCACGCTTTCTGGGCTTCTTCGCTGCCGGAAAGGCAGACCAGAATCTCTTTTCCTTCTTTACGCAGGATGTCCAAAGCATTCTGTAACATCCGTTTCCCTCCTTATCTTTTCTTCATTACTTTGTTGCTTTTACTTTGATCCACAGTTCAGCCAGTTCTTTTTTCAGCACCTGGTTGTCTACGAAAACTTCGTCTTTTTCATAGCCGGCACGAGGCAGGTATGCTTCGTTATCTGCGAACAGGCCGCCTTCGCCGCTCAGTTCATCCAGAACTTCCTGGTTGGAAGAAGCATAGCCAACGTATTCGCTGTTGCCCAGAGATGCTTCATATGTCAGCACGTAGTTGATGAATTCGTGTGCCAGTTTGGGGTTTTCTGCGTTTGCAGGGATAACCATCGCATCGCTCCACAGGTTTGTACCTTCTGTAGGCATCCAGAAGCTCATGTCGGGGTTTTCTTCCAGAATGGTTGTAGCGTCACCGCTGTAAACAACTGCGATGTCTTTTGTGCCGTTGATCATGCCGTCGATAACTTCGTCAGTTACATAAACGGGTTCCATAGTGTTGTTCATATCCAGCAGCCACTGATAAGCTTCCTGAATTTCATCCTGATTGTCTGTGTTCATGGAGTAGCCCAGTGCTTTGAAGGCCATCATGAAGGAGTCACGTTCGGAGTCATACACATAGATTTTGCCTTTGTAATCTGTGTTGTGCAGGATGTTGTAGCCCTGTTCTTCTACAACGGCAGGGTCTACGTTATTGTGGTTGTAAACGATACCTACACTGCCCCAGAAGTAAGGTACGGAGTATGTGTTGTCGGGGTCATAAGGCAGATTTTTTACGCCTTCTGCCAGGTTGGAGATATTAGGGATCAGGGACAGATCCAGTTCCTGCAGCATGCCTTCTTTGATCAGTCTTTCGATCATGTAATCGGAAGGAACCAGCACGTCATAGGAATCCCCTGCCTGCAGTTTTGTGTACATAGTTTCGTTGGAGTCGAAGTATTCCACGATAACCTTTACGCCGAATTCTTTTTCAAAATTGGAAATCAGGTCTTCGCCCATGTATTCGCCCCAGTTGTAGAGCTTCAGGGTATCGGAGCCATATTTTTCCACTGCATCTGCGGAAGATGCACCGCTGCCGCCGCCGCAGCCTGCCAGCAGCATTACGCTTGCAAGAGCCATAGCAATTAATTTTTTCATACCTTTTTTCTCCTTTTCTCTTTGATGATGGGTACTACGTTGACAACGATCAACACAACCGTGATGATGGCAATGACCAATGTGGACAATGCGTTGATGGAAGGGTTGACACGCTTACTCATGGTATACACCAAAATAGAAATATTGTTCACACCATTGCCGGTGACGAAATAAGAAATGATGAAATCGTCAAAGCTCATGGTGAAAGCAATCAGAGCGCCGGAAACGATACCGGGCATGATCTGGGGCACAATGACCTTTGTCAATGCCTGCAAAGGTGTTGCACCCAGATCCAGTGCCGCGTCCGCCAGGTTAGGGTCCAAAGACCGCAGTTTCGGGGAAACGGACAGGATAACATAAGGCGTACAGAACATAATGTGCGCCAGCAGCAGTGTAGTGAAGCCTTTATTGATGCCCAGCGCACTGAAGAACATCAGAAGGCCGATGGCTGTTACGATTTCCGGGTTCATAATGGGCAAGTTGTTCACCTGTTCCACCACGTTGCGGAGGGCTTTCCGTGAACGGGAAAGACCGATGGCAGCCAATGTACCTGCCACTGTGGAAATGATGGTTGCCAGAATGGCAATGACGATGGTATAAACCACCGACTGCATCATGGCGCTGTCAGAAAACATCTTTTCATACCACCGCAGTGAAAAACCGCTGAACTTTGTCAGGGAGCGGGAGTCATTAAAGGAAAAGACGATGATATACAGTATGGGCAGATAGAAGAATAACGCCGTGATGCCCAAAATAAGTTTGGCGCCGATTCTGTGTCTTTTTTCTTCCACGGCTTATTCCCCCCTTCCGTTTGCTGCCGGGTCTGTGTCTACTTTTCTGGTCAGATACATGGAAATCATGATGATGACTGCCATGATCAAAGAGATGGCACTGCCGAAGTTCCAGTCGCCGCTGGTAAGGAACTGGGTTTCGATGACGTTACCGATAAGGACATACTGTCCGCCGCCCAGCAGTTTGGGAATGAAGAAGCTGGACACCGCAGGCAGGAATACCAGTGTGATGCCGCTGAGAACGCCGGGCAGGCTCAAAGGCAGTGTCACACGCAGGAAGCACTGCATACGGTTTGCGCCCAGGTCGCTGGCTGCTTCCAGCAGGCTCTTATCCATTTTCGCCAGAGAGGTATGAATCTGCAAAATCATAAAAGGAATGAAGTTATAGACCATACCCAATACCACAGCGAATGTGGTATACATCATTTTGAAAGGCCCGATGCCGAACAGCCCCAAAAAGCTGTTCAAAAGACCATCGTCCTGCAAAATGCCCACCCATGCGTAAGTACGCACCAGCATATTGATCCATGTGGGCAGTGTAATCATGAGAATCCAGAACATCTTGCTTTTTTCCGGGCCAGTTGCGATGGCATAGGCAATGGGATAGCCCAGAAGGACGCAGATGATGGTGGTGAATATTGCAATAATCAGGGAGCGCTTCAATACATCCAGGAATACGGCATCACTGAAGAATCTGCCGAAGTTTTCCAGTGTGAAGCGGAAGGTGGTCACATCGTTGCCCTCTTTGGTGAACGCATACAGCAAAATCATCAGCATGGGCACAACGATCATAATGGCAATCCAGACCACGTAAGGATATACCATACTGCGAAACTGTCGCATTTTTCCGCCTCCTTTCCTTACTGCTCTCTGGACATGATATGAATGTCTTCGGGTTCAAAGATGAGGCCAACTTCTTCCCCTACTTCATGTTTGTCCGTGGTATCTACCTTATATTCATACCCCTTGGTGGCGAAGGTTACATCGTAAATGCCGGGGGTGATGTTTTCGGGATCGAAGTCATATTTGACGTCGGTGATTTCAACAGGCATATCGTCTTCCAAGGAAAATGCCACAGCGTTTGCCCATGTTTTCAGGTCTGTATCCAAAGCGATGGATTCCTGAATTTCGTCTACCTTCTTGAAGAAGTTCACAGCGAAGATATATTCTTCGTTTTCTTCACTGGTGACACGGTTTTCATCCTTCACGATCATGTTCACCGTTACGGATGTACCAGCTGCTGTGGAGAAAGTTACGGGGTAAGTGCCGTTTTCCTTTTTGATGTTGTACTTCACTTCTTTGATGGAAATAAGCTCGTCCTCATCGGGGTTCCACGCCTGCGCGTCGGCACGGGCGATGATGGTAGCTTCATCCAGTTCTTCTACGTCGTCCACATCCAGATAGAAGTCGTTGGCAGACATTTTTTCGTTTGCTGCTTCGTTGAATACAGGCTGGTCATTGGATACCTGCATTTTTACGGTGATTTCTGTACCCACTTTTGTTTCCACCATGGTTTCATAGTGTACGCCTTTGAACAGTACGGATTTGACAACGCCTTTGAGCTTGCCCTGTTCTCTGGGTACAATATCCAGGTCTTCGGGACGAATAACAACGTCCACCACTTCGTTTTTATCAAAGCCGTCGTCCACGCAGTCAAATTTTCTGCCTTCAAACATAACTTTGTAATCATCCAGCATAACACCTTCGATGATGTTACTTTCGCCGATGAAGTTTGCAACGAATTCATTGACAGGTTCGTTGTAAATATCTGTAGGGCTGCCGATCTGCTGGATTTCCCCGTCTTTCATAACAACGATCTTGTCGGACATTGTCAGGGCTTCTTCCTGGTCGTGGGTAACAAAAATGAATGTGATGCCCACTTCCTGCTGGATTTTTTTCAGTTCGTGCTGCATTTCCTGACGAAGTTTCAAGTCCAGTGCGCCCAGAGGTTCGTCCAGAAGCAGTACGCTGGGTTCGTTTACCAATGCTCTTGCAATGGCAACACGCTGCTGCTGACCGCCGGACATTTCTGTTACGTTCTTATCAGCGAAATCTTCCAGATTCACCAGTTTCAGCATACGTTTTACTTTCTGTTCGATGATGTCTTTGGGTTCTTTTTTGATTTTCAGACCAAAGGCAATGTTGTTGTATACGTTCATGTGAGGGAACAGGGCGTATTTCTGGAATACGGTGTTGATTTCCCGTTTATAAGGAGGGATTTTGCTGATGTCCTCTCCATCAAACAGAACTGTGCCCTCGTTTGGTGTCAGGAAACCACCCAGAATACGCAGCAGTGTGGTTTTCCCGCAGCCGCTGGGGCCCAGCAGTGTCACAAACTCATTTTCATAGATGTCCAGATTGACACCTTTCAGTACCAGTTTGCCGTCAAATTCCTTGACGATATTTTTAAACTGAATCAGTTTCTTTTTCATCGGCGGCTACTCCTTTTTCTTGTCACTTTTTCAGAACAGCGGCGGTGTGGAAACCCAGATGACCTTTGCCGTTGTTTTTTTCTCATTTTTCAGGTAATGGCGGTTCTTGCCGGAGAGATAGAATGTTTCCCCTTTGTGGATCACATGGCTCTCCTCGCCGCAGACCAGCGTCACGCAGCCCTCCGCCACATAGCCGAATTCCTCACCGCTGTGGGGGTCCATCACAAAGGATTCCCCGCCCTGAGGCAATTCCACCATGATCGGTTCCATTTCGTTTTTCTGTGTATTGGGTACAATCCAATGCACCGTATAATTTTCCCGCTCATCCACAAAAAAGTCCTTTTTGTGGAAAACGATCTGCTCCTCCTTGTCTTCCCGGAAAAATTCCGAAAGACTGCTGCCCAATGCCTCTACGATGTCGTTGAGGGTGGCAATGGAAGGAGAGGTCAGATTTCGCTCCATCTGGGAGAGAAATCCCTTTGTCAGCTCACTGCGGCTGGCCAGTTCTTCCAGCGTCAGACCCTTCTGGATTCTGAGCTGTTTGATCTTGTGGCCGATATCCATAAATAACACCTCGTTGTGTAGAAATACTAAACTTTCTGATTATTTTTACGAAACCTAAATCATTATACATCTTTTGTCATGAAAAGCAAGAGAAAATAAACAAAAAATTTCATTTATTAAACTTTTTGACATTTTGCGGCAAAAAGCCCTTCCAAAAGAAACCAAAATTGTACGGTTCTACGGCAGCTGGAAAACCCAGACTTTACGCAGATTTTACAGAAACTAAAAGGAGCCGGAAGTTTTCCAATACCAAACGAAAATATCAGAATTTCTAAACCCCATTTTCCCCAAAAAACTGTCTTTGCACTGTCCCTTCGGGCACGCTGGACAGCAGAAAGAAAAATACTCATGAAAAAAAATCAGCAAATCCACTGTTTTTTTCTGTATTGATGAAAATACAATCTATTTTTATATGCAAAATCACATGTTTTTTTATACATACAATTTGTTTTGCGTGAATTTCGCACAAAAAAACCATGATTTTTCATGTATAAAAAGCCATACACTCCATGTCCGCCACCCATTGACAAACAAGCGTCTGATGTGGTTTCATAAGTATCAAATCTATTCCACAGATTGATACAAAAGAGAATGTTTATGATGAATGTAAGACACAAAGGAGGAAACAAGTATGGTGCGTTATGCGAAAAGAATGGAACAATTGACTAATTCCGATATCGGCGATCTGCTGAAACTGATTGCAAGACCCGATATTATTTCCTTCGCAGGCGGTCTGCCCGCAGCAGAACTGTTTCCCGTAGACCAGCTCCGTCAGGCGTGCGACGCTGTCATGGAGGAAATGGGGAAAGTAGCCTGTCAGTATTCTTCTACAGAAGGCTTCCCTGCACTGCGGGAAAAAATCGCTGAGCGAATGAAAGCGAAAAATAATATTGAAACGGATGCGGACCATATTCTGGTGACCAGCGGTTCTCAGCAGGGTCTGGATTTCTCCGCCCGTGTATTTGTAGATAAAGGCGACGTGATCCTGATGGAAAGCCCCTCCTATCTGGGTGCCATCAATGCTTTCAAAGCATGTGAACCTACCTTTATGGAAGTACCTACAGACGAAGACGGTATGGTGATGGAAGAACTGGAAAAAATCCTGGCAACCACACCGAACGTAAAGATGATCTATGTCATCCCCGATTTCCAGAACCCCACCGGCAGAACATGGACACTGGAACGCCGTCACAAATTCATGGAAATCATCAATAAATATGAAATCCCCGTAATCGAAGATAACCCTTACGGCGAACTGCGTTTTGAAAACGAAAACATGCCCGCTCTGAAATCTCTGGATACCAAAGGGCTGGTTGTATTCTTAGGTACCTTCTCCAAGATTCTGGTACCTGGCTATCGTCTGGGCTGGGTTTGCGCTTCCGACGAAATCCTGTCTATGTTTAACTTCATCAAACAGGGTGCGGACTTGCAGACACCTACCGTTACTCAGCTGGAAGCCAACAAATATATGGAAATGTTCGATTTGGACAAACATGTTGACACCATCCGCGAACTGTACAAACACAGACGCGACGTGATGATGAAAACCATGGAAGAAACATTCCCCAAAGAAGCAAAATTCACACACCCCGACGGCGGTCTGTTCACATGGGTAGAACTGCCTGAATACATCGACACCCGTAAAATGGCACTGCAGTGTCTGGAAAAGAAAGTTGCCTATGTTCCCGGCGGCTCCTTCTTCCCTAACGGCGGTCATGAAAACTGCTTCCGTATGAACTATTCCTGCATGCCTGACGACAAAATCGTAGAAGGCGTCAAAGCCATTGCAGAAGTCATCAAAGCAAACTTGAAATAATCTATCTCCTATTAAAGGATACACTAAGTCCTCCGCTGTGCCGCATACAGCGAAGGACTTTTCGTGTATAGCCTCGGCTGCTGCCCCTTCCCCTTTGGGCAGCGGCTATTTTTTTGCATCTACGTTGTTTCTGGCCGCCTCCCGTGTTAAAATACAGAAAATCACACTTATTTTTAAGGAGGCTTTGCTATGGGACCCTCAAAACGCATCCAACAATATCGAAAACCCCTGCTGATCGGCATGGTCCTGTTCAGCTGTATCGTGGGCGGCTGCCTGTTCC
The DNA here is from genome assembly GCF_905212195.1 of uncultured Anaerotignum sp. Taxonomy (GTDB): domain Bacteria; phylum Bacillota; class Clostridia; order Lachnospirales; family Anaerotignaceae; genus Anaerotignum. The sequence goes on from NZ_CAJMDQ010000015.1 coordinate 7,640, forward strand.
CCATCGTCAACTGCAACCCGGAAAACCCCGTGGAAACAAGTCTGGTCATGAAAACCATCATCCTGTTGTCTGTTTTCATATTTTATACAGAACTGGGCATGCTCCAAGCAGCCCTGTTTCCCAATGGCTCCATAGGCTTTGCGGCAGCCCTGAATCTGGGGATGACGGTGCTTGGGCTCATTTTCCGCTATCTGCTGGAATACGGGGAAGTTTCCAACACCTATAACTTCACTGCCGCCAATGTGGCACTGCATTTGTTTGCCCTGACCATTTTGCCCCTGATGACCTATATTTCCCGAAAACAAAAATCCTGATTGCATTCCAAAAGCTTTCTGCCTTCTGGGCAGAAGGCTTTTTTTGCGAAAAAGGCAAAAGCTGTTATTTTTTTCGCAATCTTTTTTCCCTCTCTTGGACTCTTTTAGGTCAAAAACACCCTTTTCATAAGAACTGTATAAAAAAACATACAATGTGACAAAAACTATTTCCCTTAAAACCTGATGCACAGGCGAAAACGTGAAGAAATTCATCTTTTTCCCAATTCTTTTGAGCAAAAATTAATAGCTTTCTTTTGAAAGTTCCCATTGACTTTGTGTATTATTTGTGTTTTAATAAAGAAAAGGGGTTATTTTTTAGTAATTTGTCTGATATGCCCTCCCTTTTCGGCAGCATGTCAGACAGCAACTTGAAACTATTATTTATCAAATTCTATTTACATAAGGAGGAATTTTACATGGTACAGTATGCAAACAGAATGAGTCTTTTAAAAGGTTCCGAAATCAGAGAATTGCTGGCGCTGACATCCAAACCCGACATCATCTCCTTTGCCGGTGGTATGCCCGCTCCTGAACTGTTCCCTTGTGAAGGCGTTAAACAGGCTTGTATCAAAGTTATGGACGAAGTTGGTCAGGTTGCTCTGCAGTATACATCTACAGAAGGTCTGCCTTCTCTGCGTGAAAAACTGGTTGCTAGAATGAAAGCGAAAAACGGCATCGATACAGATATCGATCACGTTCTGATCACCAGCGGCTCTCAGCAGGGTCTGGATTTCTCCGCTCGTATCTTCCTGAACCCCGGCGACGTTGTTCTGCTGGAAAGCCCTTCCTACCTGGGTGCTGTAAACGCATTCAAAGCTTGTGAACCTAAATTCATCGAAGTTCCTACAGACGATGACGGTATGATCACAGAAGAACTGGAAAAAATCCTGGCTACAACAGAAAACGTAAAAATGATCTACGTTATCCCCGACTTCCAGAACCCTACAGGTAAAACATGGTCTCTGGAAAGACGTCATAAATTCATGGATATCATCAACAAATATGAAATCCCTGTAATCGAAGACAACCCTTACGGCGAACTGCGTTTCGAAGGCGAAAACATGCCTTCCCTGAAATCCCTGGATACCAAAGAACTGGTTGTATTCCTGGGCACATGCTCCAAGATCCTGGCTCCTGGTCTGCGTATCGGCTGGATCTGCGCATCCAAAGAAAACCTGGTTAAATACAACTTCATCAAACAGGGTGCTGACCTGCAGTCCTCCACAATCGACCAGCTGATCGCTGACAGATTCCTGGATATGTACGATCTGGACGAACACGTTGAAAAGATCAAAGACGTATATCGTAAGAGACGTGACGTTATGCTGAAAACAATGGAAGAAACATTCCCTAAAGAAGTTAAATTCACACATCCCGAAGGCGGTCTGTTCACATGGTGCGTACTGCCCGAATACATGGATGCAAAAGTACTGGCTCAGCAGTGCCTTGAAAAGAAAGTTGCTTACGTTCCCGGCGGCAGCTTCTTCCCTAACGGCGGCAAAGAAAACCACTTCCGTCTGAACTACTCCTGCATGCCTGAAGACAAGATCAAAGAAGGTATCACAAGAATTGCAGAAGTTCTGAAAGCTAACCTGAAATAAGTCTTCCCGAATCGAAGATTCATTCTAAAACAAGACAAAAGAGCGGATATCGCGAAAGCGGTATCCGCTTTTTTTGTTTTTGGATAACGAAATGAGGGGACAAAAAAGCCGAAACCTTTATCATGCCAAAGGATTTTGGCTTTCCTATGATTGATATCGAGATTTTATTTGAATATTACAGCCGCTTTTGCACTTTCCCTTAAGAAATAAAGCCAATGTGTTCTTAAGAGCAAGTTTCTTTTTTAATCCTACTTTTTTTGTATTGTTTTTTTCAAAAATGTGCTATAATAACGGACAAATATCTTTGTGCCAAAAACCCTTTGGCGCTGATCTGAAAGGAGTGTATTTCCATGAAAGTGGCTTTGATACAAATGCAGGTAGCATCTTCTCCTGCGGAAAACTTACAGACTGCCCGTGCCCATCTGAAAGACGCGGCGGCTGGCGGCGCGGACATTGCTGTACTGCCGGAAATGTTCTGTTGTCCTTACGAAACCCCCAATTTCCCTCGCTTTGCCCAGAAGGAAGGCGGCGAAATCTGGCAGGCATTATCGGATATGGCAAAGGAAAACAGCCTGTATCTGGTGGCTGGCTCTGTGCCCGAGGACGACGGCGGCAAGACTTACAACACATCTTATGTATTCGACCCGGAAGGCAAATGCATCGCCAAACACCGGAAAGTCCATCTTTTTGACATCGACGTCAAAGGCGGCCAGCGTTTCATGGAATCGGAAACACTCACCGCCGGGGACAGCCTCACCACATTCGACACCCCTTGGGGAAAAATGGGGCTGTGCATCTGCTACGACATTCGTTTTCCCGAATGGATGCGGCTTATGGCACTGGAAGGAGCGAAAGCTGTTTTCATCCCTGCCGCTTTCAATATGACCACCGGCCCTGCTCACTGGGAACTGTCTTTCCGGGCACGGGCGCTGGATAACCAGATTTATCTCTTTGGCTGCGCTCCCGCAAGGGACATGGAAGCGTCCTATCATTCCTGGGGACATTCCATTGCCACAAACCCTTGGGGCGAAGTCATGGCACAATTAGACGAAACAGAAGGCATCCTCTTTGCCCATGCAGATTTTGAACGGGAAGATGCCATTCGCGACCAATTACCCCTGCTCCGCCACCGCCGTGTGGACTTGTACGAGCTGCGGGAAATCAAGAAATGAGGTGTAATATGAAGAAAGAAACCATTTACCTGGCAGGCGGCTGCTTCTGGGGAACAGAAAAATATATGGAAATGGTGCCCGGCGTACTCTCCACCCGTGTGGGTTACGCTTTGGGAAAAAAAGAAGGCGTGGAACAGAAAGTATGGGACACCGTCACTTACGAAGAAGTCTGCAACCACAGCGGTCACGCCGAAACGGTGGAAGTTGTCTTTGACGCAGACGAAACCACATTGACCAACATTTTGCAGGACTATTTCTACACCATCGACCCCACTTCTCTGGGCAGACAGGGGGCAGACTTCGGCATTCAGTACCGCACAGGCATTTACAGCCTGACAGAAGACCAGCAGAAAGTGGCGGCAGAAGCTTTGGCGGAACTTCAGACCAAATACGACCGCCCTGTAGTGGTGGAAAACCTGCCTTTGCTGCAATTTATCCCTGCCGAGGAATACCACCAGAAATATCTCACCAAAAACCCCGGCGGCTACTGCCACATCAATTTTGCCAAAATTGAAAAAGAAAAAGCCCGCTGCATCAATCCCGATGACTACAAAGTCATGACAAAGGAAGAAATGCGGGAGAACCTGACGGAAATGCAGTACAACGTGACCCAGCAGAACGCCACAGAACCCCCTTTCCAGAATGAATTCTGGGACAAGGAAACACCGGGGCTGTATGTGGACATCACTTCCGGTGAGCCCATGTTCTCCTCCAAGGATAAATTCATTTCCGCCTGCGGCTGGCCTGCTTTCGCAAAGCCCATTGACCCCAATGCCATCAATGAATACGACGACCTTTCTCTGAACCGTATTCGTACGGAAGTCCGCAGCCGGGTAGGCAATGCCCATCTGGGACATGTCTTCGACGACGGCCCCGCAGAACTAGGCGGCATGCGCTATTGCATCAACAGTGCAGCCCTGCGCTTCATTCCCAAAGAGGACATGGAAAAGGAAGGCTACGGCGCTTTCCTGCCTTATGTGGAGGAAGAAAAACAGTAAAATCCCTCTTTTTCCCTTTTTTCCGGCGAAAAGACGGAAACAAGGTTGTGTTTTTCCCAAAAACAGGCTACAATAAAGGACAGGTGAAATAACGCAATTTTGCATAAAGGAGAGATTCTAGTGGATTTGAACACCGTAAAATCAATTTACCGCAACACAGCGGACTATGCCAATAAAGAAGTGACACTGGGCGGCTGGATCCGTACCATGCGTGTATCCAAAAATTTCGGCTTCATCGAACTGAACGACGGTTCTTTCTTCAAGAACATCCAGATCGTATTTGAAGCAGATACTCTGTCCAACTACGCAGAAATCACAAAACTGGGTGTTGGCGCTGCCATCATCGTCAAAGGCCTGCTGGTGGAAACACCCGAAGCAAAACAGCCCTTTGAAGTAAAGGCACAGGAAATCGCCATCGAAGGCACTTCCACTCCCGACTACCCTCTGCAGAAAAAACGTCACAGCGTAGAATTCCTGCGCCAGATCGCTTATCTGCGTCCCAGAACAAACATGTTCTCCGCAACATTCCGTGTGAGAAGCTTGATTGCTTATGCAATCCATCAGTTCTTCCAGGGCAAAGGCTTTGTATACGCACATACTCCCATCATCACCGGCAGCGACTGCGAAGGCGCTGGGGAAATGTTCCGCGTAACCACACTGGATCTAAATAACCTGCCTAAGAAAGAAGACGGCACTGTAGACTTCTCCAAAGACTTCTTCGGCAAAGAAACAAACCTGACTGTAAGCGGTCAGCTTTCCGCTGAAACATTTGCAATGGCATTCCGCAATGTTTACACATTCGGCCCCACATTCCGTGCAGAAAACTCCAACACAGCGCGTCATGCTGCGGAATTCTGGATGATCGAACCCGAAATGGCTTTCGCTGATCTGGAAGACAACATGGAAGTGGCAGAAGAAATGCTGAAATATATCATCCAGTATGTACTGGACAACGCTCCCGAAGAAATGGAATTCTTCAACAGCTTCGTGGACAAAGGTCTGTTGGACAGACTGCATAACATCCTGAACAACGACTTTGGCCGTGTGACATACACAGAAGCCGTTGATCTGCTGATCAAATCCGGCAAGAAATTCGAATATCCCGTTTCCTGGGGCATCGACCTGCAGACAGAACACGAACGCTATCTGACAGAAGAAATCTTCAAAAAACCTGTATTCGTTACAGACTATCCTAAGGACATCAAAGCGTTCTACATGCGCATGAACGATGACAACAAGACCGTTGCCGCTATGGACCTGCTGGTTCCCGGCGTTGGCGAAATCATCGGCGGCAGCCAGAGAGAAGAACGTCTGGAACTGTTGGAAAAACGTATGGATGAACTGGGTCTGAAGAAAGAAGACTACTGGTGGTATCTGGATCTGCGCAAATACGGCGGCACCAGACACTCCGGCTATGGTCTGGGCTTCGAACGTGCGGTAATGTACCTGACAGGTATGAGCAACATCCGTGACGTACTGCCTTACCCTAGAACTGTTAAGAACGCAGAATTCTAATATTTTCAAACAAAAAACAGCTAACGCAAGTTAGCTGTTTTTTTGTTTCCAAATTAGTTTTTGCACTTTTCGAATATTTTCACTGATTTTTTTAATCTGTTCACTAGACGGTCTAGGATATCCCACATCAATCCAGTTTTCCCCATCATATTCCTGAATCTGTTTGACCAACTTTTTCAGATATGGCTCTGCATTTTCATTTCTTGCATACCAAACCAATGCCTGTCCAAAACCATACCCCCATTTTTGCGCCACAGGTGCCTCCCATTCTTTCAAACTACGAACTTCTTCTGGCAACAGTACGCAATCTTCCTCTTTTGCCTTCACATAATAATCACCATCATCATCTACATTCTGATTCTCTTCATCCTGATCTATATCTCTTCTTCTATAAACGGTAGCATGCTGATACCAACCAACAATCACAGCTTTATTTTTATCAGTATTTTCTTCTTTTTGCGTAGCACACCACACAACTAAAACATCCTCCACCGCTTTTTCATTTTTCAGAGATTCACATCCTCGTATATTTTCAATATGCAGTTCATTTTGTCTCTCTTTTCGTGTGGATTTGGTTTCCACAAAACCCAAACAGTATTTTCCTTCTTTGCCCTCTAAAGAAACAGCATCAAAATTATATACCTCTCCGCCATCACAATTTTCAGCGATATAACTACCCCCATTATGAGGCTCATCAATTCCTTCCTGCACCCCTTTATAATACTTCATGGACGCAATTTTACAAAATAATATCCGCATATTCCACTCCCCCTGACATTTCAAAGATTCTTAATTTGATTATGGCAAGGAGAAATCAAAAAAACAATATGAATTGTGACAGAAAATCCCATTTCACACACTCATATACATCGTATATAAATGTATATATACGTTTTTCATGCATAATTCAGCAATTTTATATGCTGCATATAGATGCATCCCTATCCTTTCTTGCACTTTTCACAAAACCATTTCTTTCCAAACCCACTGTATCCCTTGTACTTATTGGGATATTACCCAAAATTTGCCACCTATTTTCGTTCTGTACCACCAATTCCCCGAACTTGTATAAATATACGCATTTTTATTGACTTTCCCGTATAAACATTTATAATAATACCATAACATTCAGCAAATCAAAGGAAATGAGGTATGTTTATGCCATACAAAGTATACATCGACGGGCAGGCAGGTACCACCGGCTTACAGCTTCAGGAAAAGCTGTCCCATCACGACGGCGTGGAACTGCTGCTCATCGCAGAAGAAAAAAGAAAAGACGAAGCCGAACGGAAACGGCTCATGAATCTGGCGGATGTGGTTTTCCTTTGCCTGCCTGACGCGGCGGCAAAAGAAGCCGTGAAGCTGGTGGAAAATCCCAATACCTGCATCATTGATGCCAGCACCGCTCACAGAACGGCAGAAGGTTGGACTTACGGCTTTCCGGAACTTTCTCCGGCACACAGAGAAGCCATCATCCACTCCAAACGCATTGCCAACCCCGGCTGCCACGCCACAGGGTTCATTGCGGCGGCATATCCACTGGTGCATCTGGGCATCGTTGCTCCCGATTATCCCTTCACTGCTCACAGCCTCACAGGCTACAGCGGCGGCGGCAAATCCATGATCGCCGAATACGAAGCAGAGGAACGCTCCTACCAGTTCGACAGCCCCAGACAGTATGGTCTTTCTCAGATGCATAAACATCTGCCGGAAATGCAGCACGTCACCGGCATCACACAGCCCCCTGTGTTCATGCCCATTGTCTGCGACTTCTACAGCGGCATGGCAACCTGCATCCCCCTGCACACAAACCTGTTCCAGAAGAAAGTCACCAAAGCGGAACTGGTAGCAATGCTGCAGGACTACTACAAGGGACATCCCCTCATTTCCGTGGAAGATACGGACGTTGGATTCTTAGCAGCCAACGAAATCAGAAACACCAACAAACTGAAACTTTACATTGAGGGCAATGACGAGAGAATGACCCTCATCAGCGTATTTGACAACTTAGGCAAAGGCGCTTCCGGCGCGGCAGTACAGAACATGAATCTGGTGCTGGGTCTGCCGGAAACCACCGGTTTGATTTGATACAGCCTTACAAAAGAAAGGATGAAATACTTATGAAGAAAATCACAGGCGGCGTAACAGCCCCCAAAGGTTTTACTGCCGCAGGCATCCATTGCGGCATCCGCAACAATCATACAAAAAAAGATCTGGCACTGCTTTACAGCGAAGTCCCCTGCAACGCAGCAGCCGTTTATACACAGAATAAAGTTTATGGCGCACCCATCACCGTCACAAAAGCAAACATCGCCGACGGTATGGCACAGGCCATGATCTGCAACAGCGGCAACGCCAACACCTGCAACGCTGACGGCGTAGAAAAAGCAGAAATGATGTGCGAAATGACCGCAAAAGCGCTGGGCATTTCCCCCAAAGATATCATCGTTGCTTCCACAGGTGTCATCGGCATGACACTGAACATTGAACCCATTGCAGCAGGTATTCCTAAGCTTGCGCCCATCCTGTCCAAGGATGGTCATCTGGATGCTGTGCATGCCATCATGACTACAGACACCAAACCCAAGGAAGAAGCATACGAAATCGAAATCGGCGGCAAAACCGTTTCCATCGGCGCTATGGCAAAAGGCAGCGGTATGATTCACCCCAACATGGCTACTATGCTGGGCTTTTTGACAACAGACTGTGCCATCACCACACCTATGCTGCAGAAAGCACTGAAACTGGCTGTAGACGACACATTCAACATGGTCAGCGTAGACGGCGACACTTCCACCAACGACATGGTTTCCATCATGGCAAACGGCTTGGCAGAAAACCCCGTCATCGACAGCGAAGGCCCTGACTTCGACGCTTTCCTTTTGGTTGTGAAAGAAATCTGCACATCCATGGCAAAGAAAATCGCAGGTGACGGCGAAGGTGCCACAAAACTGGTGGAATGTAGTGTACACCACGCACCCGACACCAAACTGGCAAAAGCCATTTCCAAATCCATCATCACTTCCAGCCTCACAAAGGCTGCCATGTTCGGCGCAGATGCCAACTGGGGACGTATCCTTTGTGCCATCGGCTACACCGAAGGTGATTTTGCCGTAGACACCATTTCCGTTACCATTTCCTCTCCCAAAGGCGAAATTTTGGTTTGCGAAAAAGGCGCAGGCGTTCCTTTCGATGAGGACAAAGCAAAAGAAATCCTCCTGCAGGAAGAAATCCACATTGATGTAGATATGAAACAGGGGAACGGCGAAGCCACCGCTTGGGGCTGCGACCTGACATACGATTACGTGAAAATCAACGGCGACTACCGCACATGATAGGAGGGCAGACAACATGAAAGACATCAATACCATGAAGGCAACAGTCCTGACGGCTGCCCTGCCTTACATTCAGAAATATTACGGCAAAACCGTTGTCATCAAATACGGCGGCAATGCCATGATTCATCCCGATTTGAAAAAAGCCGTTATGAGCGACATCATCCTTCTTTCTCTGGTTGGTATTCATGTGGTGCTCATCCACGGCGGCGGCCCGGAAATCAGCAGCATGCTGAAAAAACTGGACATCGAATCCCGCTTCGTCAACGGTCTGCGCTACACCGACAAAGAAACAGCGGAAGTGGTGCAGATGGTACTGGCTGGGAAAACAAACAAAGATCTGGTTGGTCTTATCGGTCAGCTGGGGGGCAAAGCCGTTGGCCTCTGCGGCATTGACGGCTGCATGATTCAGGCGAAAAAACTGGAAGGTGATTACGGCTATGTAGGCGACATCACCAAAATTGACACCACCCCCATTGTAAACGCCATCAACAGCGGTTACATCCCCGTCGTTGCCACCGTTGGCACCGACTGCAAAGGCAATATTTACAACATCAACGCCGATACAGCAGCAGCTGAAATCGCCGGCGCACTCCACGCAGAAAACATCATCACTCTCACAGACATCCGCGGTCTCATGGAAGATGTCAACGACGAAGACTCCCTCATCCCCGTGGTGCATGTGGATGAAGTGGCGGATCTGGTGGAAAAAGGCATCATCAGCGGCGGCATGATCCCCAAGGTACAGAGCTGTGAAAACGCAGTTCGTGCAGGGGTGAAAAAAGCCGTCATGATCGACGGCAGAATCGAACATTCCATACTGGTGGAAATGTTCTCCGACGAAGGTATTGGCACCATGTTTTTACCATAAAAAAGAAGGAGGGAAACACATGGATTTTCAGACAGCAAAACAATATGACGATGAATATATCATCCATTCCTATGGCAGATTCCCCGTGCTCCTGACAAAAGGCAAAGGCGCCACTGTACAGGACGACACAGGCAAAACATATATCGACTTTACCAGCGGCATCGGCGTAAACGCTTTAGGCTTTTGCGACGACAACTGGGTACAGGCAGTAAGCGCACAGCTGCAAACCTTGCAGCACACTTCCAACCTGTACTACACAGAACCCTGCATTCAGGCAGCGAAACTCCTCTGTGAAAAAAGCGGCATGAAAAAAGTATTTTTCGGCAACAGCGGCGCGGAAGCCAACGAAGGTGTTATCAAAGCCGCAAGAAAATACAGCTTTTTGAAATATGGCGCAAGCAGAAACAAAATCATTGCCCTGCAGAACTCTTTCCATGGCAGAACCATGGCAGCCCTTTCCGCTACAGGACAGGACGCTTACCACAATTTCTTCTTCCCCTTCGTGGACGGCTTCGTATTTGCCAAAGCAAATGACTTTGCCGACATCCTTTCCAAAATGACTGACGATGTTTGCGCAGTCATGCTGGAAACGGTACAGGGCGAAGGCGGCGTGGTTCCTCTGGACAAAGAATATGTCCAGGCAGTAGCCAAAGCCTGCAAGGAAAAAGACATCCTGCTCATTGTGGACGAAGTACAGACAGGCATGGGCAGAACAGGCTCCCTGTTCAGCTACCAGCAGTTTGGCATCCAGCCTGACCTGGTATCCTGTGCAAAGGGTCTGGGCGGCGGCCTTCCCATCGGCGCGGTGCTGTTCGGCGAAAAAACAGAAACCGTATTCGTTCCCGGTGACCACGGTTCCACATTCGGCGGCAACCCCGTTGTTTGTGCCGGCGCGGTACATATCCTGAACACCATGGACGAAGCCTTTTTGCAGGACGTACAGAAAAAAGGCGCATATCTGAAAGAAAAAATCGAAAAAATGCCACACGTACAGAACGTAGCAGGCCTGGGCATGATGCTGGGCATCCAGTTGGATGTGGAAGCAAAACCCGTCATCAATGCTTTGCTGGAAGCAGGACTTCTGGTACTTTCCGCAAAGACCAAAATCCGTCTGCTGCCTCCTCTGACCATCACACAGGAGGAACTGGACAAAGGACTTACCATTTTGGAACAGACACTGGCTTCACTTTGATTGAGAAAGGAAGATACGATAATGAAACATTTTCTGAAACTTTTAGACCTGACAACAGAAGAAATCCTGGAACTGCTGGACCTGGCAGACCAGCTGAAATTACAGAAAAAACAGGGCATTGAACACCCTATCCTCAAAGGCAAAACACTGGGCATGATTTTTGAAAAATCCTCTACCAGAACCCGTGTATCCTTTGAAACAGGCATGTATCAGCTGGGCGGCCACGCGCTGTTCATCAGCTCCAAAGACGCACAGATCGGTCGTGGCGAACCCACAGAAGACACCGCAAGAGTGCTGTCCCGTTATCTGGACGGCATCATGATCCGTACTTTTGAACAGGAAGAAGTGGAAACACTGGCAAAATACGGCTCTATCCCCATCATCAACGGTCTGACAGACTTCTGCCATCCCTGCCAAGTCATGGCTGACCTGCAGACCATTCGGGAACACAAAGGCAAACTGGAAGGCCTGAAAATGTGCTACATCGGTGACGGCAACAACATGGCAAACTCCCTCATCGTTGGCGGCCTGAAAGTTGGCATGTCCGTAAGCATTGCCTGCCCCAAAGATTATCAGCCTCATAAAGACGTTCTGGACTTTGCGGCACAGTACGGCGATAAATTCCAGATGACAGAAAGCCCTCTGGAAGCTGCCAAAAACGCTGACGTTGTACTGACAGACGTTTGGGCTTCCATGGGTCAGGAAAGCGAACAGAAAATCAGAGAAGCTGCTTTCGCTGGCTTCCAGGTAAACGACGAACTGATGGCAGTGACAAACGAAGGCTGCATGGTACAGCATTGCCTGCCCGCTCACAGAGGCGAAGAAATCACAGCGGAAGTATTCGAAGCACACGCTGATGAAATCTTCGACGAAGCAGAAAACCGTCTGCACGCACAGAAAGCGATTCTGGTAAAACTGATGGCAGACTAATAAATAAGAAACCAAAACCACCGGAAACAATATGTTTCCGGTGGTTTTTTGTGTGTTGTATGCCCGAAATGACGGCATTTGCGCCTATTTCCCTGCATTTTGCAGGGTTTTTTATTTTTTTTGGAAAAATTAGAAAAAATTCGTTGACAAACGCCAAAGTTCTGTTATAATGATATCAAGTAGTAGATGATAATTATTATCAATTAGGAAAAGTTATATTGTGTAAGGAGGAAAATATTATGATGAATCTGAAAGGTACAAAAACTGAAGCCAACCTGAGAACTGCATTCGCAGGTGAATCCGAAGCTAGAAACAAATACACATATTACGCAAGCAAAGCAAAAAAAGAAGGCTATGAACAGATCGCAGCTCTGTTCCTGGAAACAGCCAACAACGAAAAAGAACACGCAAAAATCTGGTTCAAACTGCTCCATGACGGCGCTGTTCCTTCCACAGCTGAAAACCTGCTGGACGCTGCACAGGGCGAAAACTACGAATGGACAGACATGTACGCTACATTCGCAAAAGAAGCAAGAGAAGAAGGCTTCGACCGCATTGCATACCTGTTTGAAGCAGTAGGTCAGATTGAAAAACATCACGAAGAACGTTACCGCAAACTGCTGGAAAACGTTGAAGGCGGTCTGGTATTCTCCAGAGATGGCGACATGATCTGGCAGTGCTCCAACTGCGGCCACATCCACGTTGGCAAACAGGCTCCTCAGGTTTGCCCCGTTTGCGAACACCCTCAGGCTTACTTCCAGATTGAAGCAAGAAACTACTAATTCTAAAAACCTTGATACTCTCTTATCCCAATTTTTCATAGAACACTAAAAAAACGACGGTATTTATACCGTCGTTTTTTTCTGTACTTTGTTATGGAGCATCCATGCGCAGGCCAAAGCGCAGAGTGCCAGCACGCCGCCGCCCAGCCCCAACAGGCGCATATCCAGTTTTTCCACGATGGCACTGCCGCAGACAGAGCCGAAAGCAATGCCGAAGTTAAAGGAAAAAGAGTTGGTGGACGCTGCCAATGTGATGGCACCGGGATATTCCGCCGTGGCAATGTTCAGCACATTGACCTGTATGGGAGAATTTTGCAGGTACATAAGCAGACCAATGGCAAAAATCACTGCCATCCCTGCCACAGCGTTCCCCAATGCCACAGGCAGGAGGAACATGCACGCCGCCAAAGCAACATAAGTAAACCGCAGTTTATAAATACCATTTTTCAATGCCATACGGCCGGAAATGAGGTTACTGAACAGCACCATGACCCCAAAGAGCAGTAACACAAAACTGATGTACTGGGCAGGAATCCCCACATAATCCTCAAATACAGGGGTCAGATACGTATATAACACATAAGAAGCAGAAGCGCCAAAAAATACCGTCAGGATACTCAGCAGGATGCGGCTGTCTTTCAGCAGGACAAACTGCTGCATGATGCCGGAGGGTACTTTTTCATGTTTTCTGGGCAGAGAAACGAACATGAGTGCCAATACCAAAATGCTGCACAATGTAATGCCCACAAAAGCCGCCCGCCAGCTAAGCACATGGCTGATGGTGGTACCAATGGGCACGCCGAAAATAGACGCCAGAGAAAATCCCGCAAACACCCAGGAAACCACCGTTGCCCGATGTTCCAAAGAGGAAATATCCGGCACAAATGTCATGGAAACGGAAATGAGGGTACCGGAAACGATGGACAGGAGGATTCTCGCCGCCGCCAGCAAAGGATAACTGGGGGCAATGGCGCAGAGAAAATTCCCCACCACAAATACCACCGTCAGGGAAATGATGAGGGCGAAACGATGGAACCGCCCTGCCAGAGCCGCTGTGAATGGCGTTCCCACAGCATAAACAAAGGCAAACATGGAAACCAGAGAACCAGCAGTGGTGAGAGATACAGACAACCCTTCGGAAATATCCGGCAATATCCCCACAATGATAAATTCGCTGGTGCCCAGTGCAAAACTCAGTAAAATCAAAGCAATGACAGGCATGGTGAATACCTTTTCTTTTTTTGGCATGATGCTTCTTCCTTTCTTCTTTCCAAATCCTGTATGATTATAGTCACCTGCCCTTCTCCCGTCAAGGAGGAAAATCCCGTGTTTTTTCTTGGAAAATGCCGTTGTTTTTATGGAATCTGCCTTTCCCTTGGCAAAAATATGGCTTTTCCCTTGCAAAAAATGCAGGCTTTTCGTACAATCTACCCGTACACAATTTTTATGGAAAGGACTGTTTTTATGCAGCAAATCATATTGGCATCCAATTCTCCCCGGAGAAAAGAACTGCTGTCCATGCTTTCTGTGCCCTTCACTGTGCAGGAAAGCCATGTGGACGAGCGGGCATTGGAGGAAGCAGACAGAAAAGCCGGCATCTGCCGCACTCCTGCGGAACAGGCGGCATTTATGGCGGAAGCCAAAGGCACAGACGTAAGCCGCACCGCTCCTGCAAATTCCATCATCATTGCCGCCGATACTATGGTGGCTGATGGGGACACCATCCTCCACAAACCCAAGGACAAAGCCGACGCCAAAGCCATCCTCACCCATCTTTCCGGCAAAAGCCACATGGTCTACACGGGCTTATGCGTCATTTACAAAGACGCGGAGGGCAAAGAAACGGTACACGCCCAGACCATCGGCACAAAAGTGGTATTCCGCCCTTTGACGGAAGCAGAAATAGAAGCGTACATTGCCACAGGAGAGCCCATGGACAAGGCCGGCGCTTACGGCATACAGGGCAAAGGTTCCCTGCTGGTGGAACGGATGGAAGGCGATTATTTCAACGTGGTGGGTCTACCTTTGACTGCCCTTTACGAAGAACTGCGGGCGCAAGGCGTTTCTCTTATGGAAAACTGGAAATAAAAAACAGGGATTTCTTAAGGGGAATTGCGACAGCTGTCTTCATAAGAAAACATAACAAATTAAATTCGAACAAAATAAGAAAGCCAAAATCCTTTGTTATGATAAGGATTTTGGCTTTCTTTGTTTTCTTATGAAAATGTCCCTAAATTCCGGCGTTTTTTTGTGTCCTGATAAACCATCCCCAAAAGGATGTTTTTCCGGAATTTTTTCCAAAAAAGGCGTTCTTTTTCAATAGGTTTTGGAAAAATCTTATCAATTTCTTTATATTGCATGCAAATAGTTGACAGCGCAACGAATTTAGAAGTATACTGTATTTGTTGCAGACGCAACTAATTTTGACTTATCCACAGAACATGCTGAGGCGGCAGCCATTTCTGTTTGATGTTATCCACATTTCCACCGCCACTACCCACAGGAGGTACTCATGGAGAAAAAAAATCTGCGTTATTCCATCAACGCGTCAGCCATCAGCCGGTATGCCAACCGGAATTTCGACCTTTGTCTGCGGCATCTTCCCATCAGCAGCGGACAGCAGTTTTTCCTGCTGCGCATCTACGAAAACCCCGGCATTCCTCTGAACGGTCTGGCACAGCTGGGCTTTTTTGACAAAGGCACCGTCAGCCGCGGCGTACAAAAACTGGAAGAAGCCGGCTACATCACCGTTATCACCGACGAAAACGACAGACGATGCCGGAAATTATTCGTCACCCCAGCCGCTGCACCCATCATCGAAACGCTGCTGAATGCCAGAGAAGAATGGAATTGTGCACTGACAGAAGGCATGACAGACGAAGAATGTCTGCTCATCAATAAACTCATGAAACAAATGGTACAAAATGCCCAAACCTACATTGCCAAAAAGGAGGAGGAAATCACATGCAACAAAGAACACTGACAATGGACGGAGAAAACCCTTTGGGTGTACGCCCTGTGAAAGGACTGTTATTCTCTTTTTCCATCCCTGCCATCATTTCCTGTCTGGTCAACTCCGTGTATAACATCGTAGACCAGATTTTCATCGGCCAAGGTGTGGGCTATCTGGGGAACGCCGCTACCACCATTGCTTTCCCTCTGATGACCATCATCATGGCTTTTGCTACCCTCATCGGCTCCGGCGGCAGCGCTTACGCCGCTTTAAGACTGGGGGAAGGCAGAAAACGGGAAGCCCTTCTGACATTGAATAACCTGCTGGTCATTGCCATTGGTCTGGGTATCCTGCTGGCGGCAACTGGTCTGATTTTCCTGAAACCTATTCTGACACTGTTCGGCGCAACGGAAACCACCATGCCCTACGCCATCGACTATACATCCATCGTCCTTATGGGCGTACCTTTCAGTGTCATCAGTATTGCACTGTCCAACATGGCGCGTACAGACGGACACCCCCGTATGTCCATGTATGGCATCCTCATCGGCGCTGCTCTGAACACCGTTCTGGACCCCATTTATATTTTCGTACTGGATTGGGGCGTGAAAGGCGCTGCCATTGCTACCATCACCGCGCAGTTCGTGTCTACGGTGGTGCTGTGTTACTACTTCCTGAGAAAAGGAAACATGCGTTTTACCCGCAGATACATGAAACCCGTAGGTCGTGTCTGGTATAAAATCTTCTCTCTGGGCATTTCCTCCGGTATCACTTCTTTGGTTGCCTGCATCATGCAGGTGGTCATGAACAACTCTCTGGTTTACTACGGCAACCAGACAGAAATCACCGGTGACGTTGCCCTCAGTGCTATGGGTATCGTCATGAAAATTGCCATGATTCTGGCGTCCGTATGTATCGGCTTCGGTATCGGTGCCCAGCCTATTCTGGGCTTCAATCTGGGTGCGAAAAAATACGCCCGTGTGCGTCACACCTATCTCCTTGCCGTATCCATTGCCACAGGCTCCATCCTCATTGGCTGGGCTGTATGCCAGCTGGCGCCTCATCTGGTGCTGAGCCTGTTCGGGAAAGAAAATCAGACATTTACAGACTTTGCTGTGCGCTGTCTGCGGATTTATCTGGGCGGTATTTTCTGTGCCGGCTTCCAGATTGTATCCACCAACTATTTCCAGGCAACAGGTCAGCCTTTGAAAGCTTCTCTGCTTTCCATGCTCCGTCAGCTCATCCTGCTGATTCCCCTGCTGCTGATTCTGCCTTTGTTCTTCGGTCTGAATGGTCTGCTTTACGCCGGCCCCTGCGCGGACATCGGCTCCGCCGTTATTGTGGCACTGTTCATCCTGCCGGAAATGCGGAAACTGAATCGCAGAATCGCAGAAAGCCAAGGCCCTGCGCTGGCTGTGTAAAGAAAACAAAAAAAGCTGAAAACCTTGTCATATCAAGGCTTTCAGCTTTTTATTTTTACCATGATTTTACCTTAGAAAAGAGAAAAAGGAAAAGCAATGTTTTCCCATGAGGAATCTGCTTTTCCTTTCTCTTTTTTTGCTTTCTCACGAAAGCTTGTGTAAGGGTATTTTATCAGAAAATTTCGTTGAATGCTTTTTTCTGCTGTACGGCTTCTGTCACGCTTGCCATCTTGCTTGTGTCGCCGATGAGGATGACGCCGCACAGGGCATTGTTACGGAAATAGTATTTTTCCAGTGTCAGTTTCTTATCGTCACGGATTTCCAGTGTTTTGTATGTGACGTCTTCTTTTGTGCCAACGTCACCCATGGAATATACGGATGTGTTCAGGGCGTTCAGTGTCATGCCCAGTGTCTGAGGCACATAAGGCAGGCTGTCGCCAGCTGCGTTTGCACCGGCAATGCGGCCCATTTCCATTGCTACAGGCCAGATTGCGATGTTTGCGCCGTCGAATTCTGCACAGTCACCGCCGGCAAATACATTGCTGTCGCTGGTCTGCATTTTGTCGCTGACGATAACAGCACGGTTTGTCAGGATGCCTGCTTCTTCTGCCAGTTCTTTATTGGCACGTACACCTGTGGACATGATAACGATATCCGCGGGAATTGTTGTGCCGTCTGCCAGCATAACGCCTTCTACTTTGCCGTCGCCGACGATTTCTGCAATCTTCGCGCCAACAACGATGTTTACGCCGTTTTTCGCTGCGATTTTCTTCAGCATTTCTGCGCCTACTGCGTCCATTTTGCCCAGCAGCAGTTCAGGAGCGCCTTCCAGTACAGTCACTTCCAGTTTTTCTTTACGCAGTTCCCATGCGCTTTCCAGACCCAGCACGCCGCCGCCGATAACGACCGCATGTTTTGCTTTCAGTGCCATGTGGTTGATCTTTTCTACGTCAGCAATGGTGCGGACAGGTGTTACGCCTTCCAGATCTGCGCCCTTAATAGGAGGAATGAAGCTATAAGAACCCAGTGCGTATACGCATTTGTCGTAAGGCAGGACAGTGCCGTCGGACAGGTGGATTTCTCTTCTGCCCAGATCCATCGCTTCTGCTTTCACGCCCAGACGCAGGTCGATGCAGTTATCTTCATACCATGCAGCTTCTTTGCTTGCGATGGCGCCGCCGCTGATGGCACCAAACATGTTCTTTGTGAGCATGGGTCTGTCATAAGGCAGTTCGTTTTCTTCGGAAACCATGATGATGCTTGCAGTCTGGTTTCTTTCCCGGATAGCTTTTGCCGCATTGAGTGCTGCTGTGCCGCCGCCCAGTACAACGAATTTTTCCATGGTATCCATGCGGTGTGTTACTTCATCCAGATCAACAGGTACAAAGTTTTCTTTGCCTACGCCGCAGACAGGGCAGGTTTCCATGGATGCGTCGAAGATTTCGCCGCAAACCAGACATCTTACCAGACCGCTTCTTGCGCTGGCTTTCTTTTCGTCTTTCTTCAGCAGAGTATCTGCGAAACGATAACCATATTCATAAGCGTCCAGCAGTTCGTTTTCAGAAGGTTTCAGACGTACTTTGAAACCGTCTACCACTTTCAGACGAATCTGTTTCAATCTTTCAATGATGTGAGGCACGCCTTCACCGCTCCAGCCGTAGCTGCCGAAAGCACTTGCCAGTTTGCCGCCATGGATAGGAGGGAACATGAGTGTTGTCAGATCCCAGATAGGTTTCAGGGCTTCACCCAGGATGGTAGGAGTACCGAACAGGATACCATCAGCTGTTGCGATTTCGCCCAGAACTTCTGCCTGATCTGCTGTAACCATATCGTACAGTTTTACGTCGATGATTTCGTCGTTATCCTGAATGCCTTTTGCAATCTGTTCTGCCAGCTGGCCTGTGTAGCCATAAGCGCTTACATAAGGGATCACAACTTTTTTACGGTCACTTACAGGCACTTTGCACCATTCTTCGTAAATATCCATCAGTTCAGACAGATGGCTGTCCAGAACGGGGCCGTGGCCGGGGCAGATCATGTCGATATCCATCTGACGTACGGCTGCCAGTGCGTTTGTCATATAGGGCTGTTTGAAGGGGCCCAGAATGTTGTCGAAATAGTATTTTGTCGCGCGCATATAACCTTCTGTATCGGTCACAGTGCTGCGCAGGATGCCTTCATGTGCATAGTGAGAACCGAAGGAGTCACATGTTACCAGTGTTTTGTCCTCTACGATGTAGGTGTACATGGTATCAGGCCAATGCAGGTTGGGGAACACACGGAACTGCAGTGTTTTGTCGCCAATCTTCAGTTCGTCGCCGTCTTTGATGGCAATGCTGTAGAAATCACCGTTGATGATGTGTTTCAGGAAACCGATGGCAACAGGTGTTGCAACCACTTTGGCTCTGGGGCAGATGTCCAGAATCCGTTTGATGCTGCCCACGTGGTCGGGTTCTGTATGGTTTACAACGATATAGTCAATGGTGGAAACGTCTGTGATCTGAGAAAGTGTTTCCAGATAATCGTCGAAGAATTTTTCTTTTGCTGTTTCAAACAGTACGGTCTTGTCGCCGCATTTGAGCAGATAAGAGTTATAAGTGGTACCAAATTCTGTCATCATGATGATGTCGAATACACGCAGGTCCTTGTCCAGAACGCCGGTCCAGTAAAAATCAGGTTTCAATTGCATTGCTTTCATTGGTGTTTCCGCCTCCTTGATGATTTATGTCTTTTTTTTCACAAATATTTTGAAAAGAAAACCGGGCGGGCACACGCCCGTACCCAGTTTTCCCTGTTACATTTTCTTCTATTTATTTTGTACGCTTAGATTTCTGCTTTCCACAGACCGTGCAGGTTGCAGTATTCATAAGCAGCTACTGCCTGTTCGCCTTCTGCCAGTGCAAAGACTGCTTCGGGAGCGCCTGTGTGATCCAGATATTTGATCTGGCCGCCCTGGCTGGTTTCCAGATAAATCCATGCGATGTGGTGTTCTTCCAGCATGGGATGTGTTACTTCGCCAACTTTTACAGTTACTTTGCTGCCTTCTACCTGAACAACAGGAACGTGTTTTTCGCCTGCGCCGTCAGATGTGTTGGCTTTCAGTTCTGTCATTTTTTCGCCGCAGCATACGACGGGTACGCCTTTGTCTTCTACCATAGTGATGATGTTTTTACAGTGTTTGCAGATAAAAAATCTAGGTGCCTTCATGTTGCATACCTCCTTGTGTTATAAAATACCCTTTACATATCTAAATTATCCTCATTTCTGAGGTTCTTTCCTTTGACTTTTCTATGGGCTTATGATACCATAAAACCAGTAAAATTTATGTTGCAAATGCAACAGAAAAGAGGTTTTTTTATGAATTTATTGGAAAATCCTCTCTTTACCGGCATCCTTCCGGAAGAACTGGATCAAATGAAAACCTGTTTTGAAATGGAAAACCGCACATTTCGGGAAAAAGAGGAGATTCCCATGGAAGGCAAAGTGGGCATCCTCCTTTCGGGCAGCGTTTCCCTGAACCGCCTTGGGGCTGACGGCAATCTGGACATGCTGGAATACCTCACAGACGGGGGTATCTTCGGCTCTTTCTTCTCCCTGTTTGACGGGGGCGAAATCATTGCCATCTGCGAAAAAGCCTGCTCCATCGTATTCATCGACACCTGCCACATCACCAAACGATGCAGCCGCGCCTGTCATCACCACAGTCAGGTGGTGGAAAACCTCCTGTCCCTTATGACGGAAAAAGTGCAGCAGCTCAGCGAAAAAGTGGAGATTCTTTCCCACCGTTCCATCCGGGAAAAACTCCTGTGTTATTTCCGCCTGCAAAGCATGAAAACGGGAAAAGACGAAATCCTCATCCCCTTTTCTTTCAGTGCCCTTGCCAATTATCTCTGCGTCGACCGCAGCGCCATGACAAGAGAACTGCGGAAAATGAAAGCAGACGGTCTGGTGGATGTGAACGGCAGACAAGTCCATCTCTATCCCATGTAAAAAGAATTTCTTTATCAGAAAACAAAAATAGCTGGAATCCTTTTTGGGGGCTCCTTCATAAGAAAACAAAGAAAGCCAAAATCCTCATGATGACAAAGGATTTCGGCTTTCTTATTTTATTAAGATTTTATTTGTTGCGTTTTCTTCTGAAGGCGGCCGACGCAATTCCCCTTAAGAAAGCAAGGAAAAAACAATGTTTTCTTAAGGGGAATTTGCTTTGGGATACCAGCTATTTTATTTGTATCGGAATGATTTTCTGCAAAAGACAGCCCAAGCAGCCCCCGGCAAAAAGAATTCTTCAGGGAGCCAGCTCCGAGTCCTCTTTTTTGTATTTCCATATCCTTTGTTTCTCCTGTCAGATAAAAACATCTCCTCATGAAGGAGATTGGTCACTGCATCCGATGAAGGTATTTTTCTTTCGTTGCCATACCGCCCCGAATATGGCGTTCTGCCTTATTGACCTCCAGCACCCGCCGCACGGACTTGGCCAGTTCCGGGTCGATTTTCTCCACCCGGTCTGTGATGTCTTTATGTACGGTGGATTTGCTGATGCCAAATTTCTTCGCCGTTTCCCGCACGGTGGCGTTGGTATGAATCATGAACTGTGCCACTGCCACCGCCCGTTCTTCAATATAGCTTTTCAAACAAAAGCACTCCCCTGAGATATTCTTGATTATCTATATGCGGGCAAGGCGCAGGATATGAATGGGGGCTGGTTCTCATAAGCTTTATGACATTTTTCCATATGATTTTCCCTGATAAAATGGTCTTTTCCCCGCTTTTTCCAGAAAAAACCGTATTTTTCCTACCAAAAAGCAATGATTTTTTACAGGCAGATTTTTTCTGTTTTGGTATTTTTTCATAATACATCCTTGTTTTTTCCTATGGAAAGTGATATATTTATTCGTATGAAACCGTTTTTCATGAGAATTTCATGAGAAATTATAAATTTTACGATAATTATTTTGCTGATTTATTCGTTTTATCTATATAAAATGAACAAAAGCAGTTACCACTGCCGTGTGGGGGACTTTTCCAAGCGGCATGGAAATATGAGAAAGGGGTAGATACTATGAAAAGACAATGGAAAATCATTGGGGCTCTGGGACTCTCCCTCTCCCTTTTGATGAGCAGCACCGCTTTGGCTGCCCACCCGAAAGGATATTGGCCCTACCTGTCCGCGTTCAACAACGCAAAGACAGCCAACAATCAGGCACAGATGATTACAACCGGCAATAAACTGCTGCAGTATTATCAGAACCTGCCACTGGACAGCGATGTCGCTTCCATCCGTTACAACGTCAACTACGCAAATTACCCGATTTATGAAAAACAGGGCAATTACACCAAAGCAAAAGAAGCCTTGCAGCAGGTAGCCACCAACGGCAATTATCTAGGCTTTAAAGACGCAGTGACCATGGCAAACGAACGCATGCGGAAAATTTCTCCCAATGCACAGGTTTACGCGCTGACAAACACTTCTGCGCCTTACTATGGTGCAAAACACGAACCCAAAAACGGTACATTATACGGCCGTGTATGGACAGAACAGAATGACAGCGCTGCCCAGAACGAAGCCATCGTTTCTTTCTATATTGAAATGGGACAGAACGCCGCAGACTATGAACGGTTCATTGAGCCTTATGAAGGCGGCGACCATGTAATCCACATCGCTTGGAACTTCCCCGGCGAAGGCAGCACCGTAAGTGCCATCAACAGCGGCTCTTATGACAGCAACATCCAGCAGACACTCCAGTATCTGGCAACCATCGATGCGCCCGTTCTGCTGCGTATCGGCGGTGAAATGAACATCTGGACAAATGCCACCACAGGAGATGCTTTCAAAGCAGCTTATACCCGCATTGCAAAACAGGCAAGAACCATCTGC
Organism: uncultured Anaerotignum sp.; assembly: GCF_905212195.1. Lineage (GTDB taxonomy): Bacteria > Bacillota > Clostridia > Lachnospirales > Anaerotignaceae > Anaerotignum. The sequence goes on from NZ_CAJMDQ010000015.1 coordinate 30,602, forward strand.
CCGAACGTGGCACTGGTATTCTCCACCAACTACACCTCTCCTTTTGGCGGCAGCATGGAACCTTACTTCCCGGATGCTTCTCTGGTAGACTGGGTAGGCACTTCCCTGTATAACAACAAATATCAGTCTGCTTCCAACCCCACCAAGGGCGTGGACAACAACGAAATGTACTTTGGTATCGGTGATTATGCAGACCCTGTGAAAAACCTGAGCCATACAGCAGATTTGGCGAAGAAATACAACAAACCCATCATCATCACCGAAGGGGGCAGCGGTTATCTGTACGGCAATGCTGACACAACCACATTTGCCGCAGACCGTATCCGTGAAGCATATACCACACTGAACATGGTATATCCTCAGGTAAAAGCCATCATCCACTTTGACCGCAGCGGCAGTGGCTATGATTATTCTCTGCAGAACAACGCTACCGTACAGGCGGCATACAACAGTGCACTGAAAGCAAATCCCACACTCATGTCCAGCCCCAGCCAGACAGTGACACAGTCCTTCAAGCCTCTGTCTCAGGTAACTGGCGCAAACGGTGTTGTGACACTGCGTGCATACTGTGATGTCATCGGTCAGACCGTCACCGTAACCTATTCCGTAGACGGCAAATGGGTCGGCACACAGAAAACCGTGCCTTACAACTGCCAGCTGGATACTTCCACACTGACAGCAGGCAACCATACTTTGAAAGTGGTATTCAACGCACCCAACGGCTACAGCCAGACACTGAATTATCAGCTGACAAAAGCAGCCAACGGCAGCGTATCTTTCAAACAGGCATAAATTTTCCGGCACATCAAAAGCCGGATACCCTTCGGGGCATCTTCATAAGATAAGAAAACAAAGAAAGCTGAAATCCTGCAAAGGATTCCAGCTTTCTTCTTTTTTGAAAGAAAAAAAGCACGGCACCTTTCGGTGCCGTGCTTGCTGATTATTTATCTCTTGCTGATGGTTTCCTCATCAGCCTTCAATGGCGATTCTGCCGTCATGTTCTACCTGAGGTGCTTCTTTTCTAGGCAGTGTCAGTGTCAAAACGCCGTCTTCATATTTTGCCTGTACATCGTCAGGTGTCATATGGTCACCTACATAGAAGGTACGGCGCATAGAGCCTGCGTAACGTTCCTGACGCAGATAAATGCCATCTTCTTCTTTCTTTTCTTCTTTTTTCGTAGCGGAAATGGTCAGGTAACCTTTATTCAGATTAATCTGTACGTCTTCTTTTTTGAAGCCGGGCAAATCCATAACCACTTCATATTTGTCATCTGTTCTTCTTACATCTGTCAGCATGACATCTTTTGCGTGTTTGCCGTACAAAGGATTCATTTTTGCGAAAAATTCTCTGTCGAAAGAGGTATCGGGCCAGTTTTCGTTGTCAAACAGGTTATCTCCAAAAAAGTTATGCATCATCATCATAAGTCATATCTCCCTTCATAAAAGACATTTACATGTTTGAATCAGCACGGTCGGAGAATTCCGAGGGTGTTGTTGTTCTCTTTTCGGACGCGGGCACAGGTGCCTTTTTTCTTTTAGTACCTTTCCTTTGTTCGACTGTATCTTAGCACCATTTGTTAGCACTGTCAAGGGGTGAGTGCTAATTTTTTTTAAAAAATTTTTTGTAATTAAAAAAAGCCTGAAAAATCAGGCTTTTCCTGCCTTTCCCAATGCCATGAGGATATGAAGCAGTCTGCCATTTACGGAATCATCCTGCAAAATCACTTTATCGTCGGCAGCATGAAAGAGCGCATCGGCACATTCGCCGCAGATATCCGCCCCCAGCACCCGACAACGGTGGAACAATTCCAGAATCACGTTCTGGAGCTGGGAAAAAGTCAGTGTGCCCTGCTGCCAATTGGTATGTACCTGAGAAGGCGAAAGGATATCCTTATCAATGGACAGATAGACAGGCAAATCCTTAGGGAAACAGCTTTCCCAACGGTCGCCTTCCGCAATCTGGTTTTCCTCATAGGCCACCATGCGGCTGCGGTAAGGCTCCGGCACAGCTGCCACCAGTTCCTTGTCAGCCCCCAGCAGCACCACTTTTTGTACATAAGGATTTTCCTCCAGCACCCCATTCACCCAACAGCCACAGGACAGCAATTCCTGAAACAAAGGCGGCTGCATGTCCGGGTGATGGTCAGCCACAGCCAGCACAAAAGGTTCCCGCAGCTTTTCCGTCCACAGCTTCGTCATATAATGGTAATTACCGGAGTCTATGAAATGGATGGCTTCCGCGGAATAAGGGGCAATCTTCCGGCGTAAGGCCTGCTCCCCTTCTTCGTCACAGTAGCAATTGGTGCCCTGTATATCCCGGCAGTCAATCCAATGCACATGGACGCCCCGGTAAAAACGCTCCTTCTCATAAATGCCTGTAAAATCCATAATGGTTACATCGGATTTCATCAAATCCCTTCTTTCTTTCCAAAAGGAAAAGGGAACCGTACATCTATACCGTTCCCCTTTGCCTGCCTTCAGCATACCACTAAGGAAAACAAAATACAAGATACCTTATACAAAAAACAATATCCAATAAAAAAGTAGATGCTTTTTTCACAAAAAAATGTTTCAAAATGAATTTTCATCGTGTAATTTTCCTTTTTTTGCCAATTTTCCGTTAAGAAAATAGATATTGTATTGTTTTTCATGCATGAACTTCATATAATGACAGACGTAGTTTTTTTCCAGTCTATTCCAGAAAAGGAAGAAACTACACACAAGTTCGGAGAGGAGGTATTATTTTATGACAACATTTATAATCGGACTTGTACTTTTAATTGTTGGGGGTGCCGTATACGGAAAATTCGTAGAACACATTTTCCACCCCGACGACCGGCAGACACCTGCCGTACGGAAACAGGACGGTGTTGACTTTGTTCCCATGAGCAAATTCAAAAACGCCCTCATCAACCTGCTGAACATCGCAGGTACCGGCCCTATCTTCGGCCCCATTCAGGGCATTTTGTTCGGGCCCATCGCATTCATCACCATTCCCATCGGCTGCGTCATCAGTGGTGCAACCCATGACTACCTGAGTGGTATGATGTCTCTGCGTCAGGACGGCGCACAGATGCCCGGTATCGTTCGTAAATTCCTGGGCAACAAAACATTCCAGGTATACAACATCTTCCTGTGCATCCTGATGCTGCTGGTAGGTGCCGTATTTACCTACACACCCGGCGACTTGTTCGCAAACCAGATCGTTGGTATCGAAGGGGTCAACGTCTGGACATGGGTTATCTATGCTGTGATCCTGGCTTACTACCTGATCGCAACACTGTTCCCCATCGATAAAATCATCGGCAGAATCTACCCTATCTTCGGTGCCATCCTGCTGCTGTCCGCAGTTGGCGTATTCTTCGGCATCTTCTTCAAGGGCTATGAACTGATGAACATTGACTTCTCCCATGGTCTGAGCGGTATCTTCAACGTATATCCTCTGTGGGATGCAGCCGGTAACACTGGCGCGGGCACACCTTTCATCCCTGTATTCTTCGTAACCGTTGCCTGCGGTATCACATCCGGTTTCCACTCCACACAGTGTACACTGATTGGCCGCAGCGTTACTTCCGAAAAAGAAGGTCGTTTCACATTCTACTGGATGATGATTCTAGAAGGTCTGATCGCTATGATCTGGGCTGCAGCTGCTATGGGTATCTATGACAAAGGCTCCGTCAGCGGCGCAACAGGCGTTGTCGGCGAAGTTGCAAAAGACCTGCTGGGCCCCGTTGGTG
>NZ_CAJMDQ010000016.1 GCF_905212195.1 uncultured Anaerotignum sp.
GGGGGCCTTCTCTCACGTGAGAGAAGGCCCCCTTTTGATCCCCCAAGAGAACGGCAGGGGCGTTTCGATCTCGCCCCTGCACCCCTAACGACCAAAAGGGAGGGGCCTTGCCCCTCCTTTTTGGATTATCCACCCCGCTGTTGCTTCTGACGGCGCGGCATTGCTGCACTCGCCGCTTAGGGGTACTGCTTTTTTAGCCTTTTGCTGGGTCGGCACTGCTGTAGTCATTGCTGATGGGCTCATCGGAAATGATGTCGTGTGAAATGACTTGGTCTTCTGCGTCCAACAGGGCTTTTATCAGGACTTCACGGGCAAGAATGCCTTTACCTTCGTCGTAAAGGTCGATGGCTTCGCTCATACTGCGTACCATCAAATGGTATAGCGTTTTATAAGTCGTCATCTTATCACCTCTACACAATTATAGGTCAATATCACCCTATTATCAATAGGTCAATTTGCCATACTTGACCTGGGTGATATGATGTCAAGGCTGAAGGAACTACGGAAAGCCAGGGGCTACTCCCAGGTGAAGATGCAGATGCTCACCGGCATCGACCAGAGCGACTACTCCAAGCTGGAAACAGGCAAGCGGTATTATACCTTTGAACAGCTGAAAAAACTAGCATTGGCGCTGGACACCAGCATGGATTATCTGGCAGGGCTTACGGACGAAAAAAAGCCCTATCCCCGCCGCAACGGATGAAAATATGATACAATAAAAGGAGGCGGCATATGATTTATGACATTTCCTTTCCCCTTTCCCCGGAAACTATGGTCTATCCCGGCGACCCGCCTTTTTGTCGGGAAGTACTGCTGGATGGGGCAAAGGGCGATGACTGCACCCTGTCCTTGCTGCATTTGGGGAGCCATCTGGGCACCCATATCGACTTTCCCAGACATTTCTTCCCAGAGGGCATGGACGCGGCTGCCTTTCCTTTGGAACAGCTTTGCGGTGCATGCAAAGTTTTTTACCTGCCTAAGGCGGCAGAAATCACGAAGGATATGCTACAGCAGCTGGACATCCAGTCCGGCGACCGGGTGCTTTTCCGCACAGACAACGAAGCCTTTGACGGCATCCATCCCCTGCCGAACCCTGTTTATCTGACAACGGAAGCAGGTGAATATCTGGCGGAGCGGAAGATTTCCCTTTTGGGCGTGGATTACGAAAGCCCCGAAGGGGACGGGGATTTCCCCATACACAAAACATTGCTGGGGCGGAACATCCCCATTTTGGAAAACTTGAAACTCAAAGACGTACCAGCCGGCGAATACCGCCTGTACTGCCTACCCCTGAAGATTGCAGAGGGTGACGGCTGCTGGGTGCGTCCCATATTGGAAAGGTGATACAGATGAAAAATACATTGAAAGAAAAACTTCAGAACCATCAGCAGCCCATCGGTACATTTTTTGAACTGGGCAGTGCAAATGTAGCGGAAGCTCTGGGACAAACAGGACTGGACTTCATCATCATCGACAACGAACACGGCCCTTTTGAGGCGGAAAGCACACTGGACTATGTCCGCGGCGCACAGCTTGGCGGCGTAACACCTCTGGCAAGGGTGCGGGAAATCAGCCGTCCCGCAGTGCTGAAACTGCTGGATATCGGCGTCCATGGCCTCATCGTTCCTGACGTACATACCGTAGAACAGGTGCAGGAACTCATCGACTACGCCAAATATGCCCCTGTAGGCAAACGTGGCTTCTGCCCCACCCGGAAAGACTGCTGGGGCTTCACCTATCCTGCCACCGAAAGCGTGCCTGTGAACATGGCAGTGAACAACGCCGAAACACTGCTGATTCCCCAGTGTGAAACGGTGGGATGTCTGGAAAACATCGAAACCATTGCTGCTATGGATGGCGTAGACGGCATTTTCATCGGGCCTTTTGACCTGTCCATTTCCATGGGCATTCCCGGACAGTTCGACCATCTCGATTTTCAGGCTGCCCTGAAACGGGTATTGGAAGCCTGCCACAAAAACGGTAAGTTCTGCATTTATTTCACTGTAAACCCCGACGCCATCGCCGATGGATTCCAGCTGGGCTTTGACGCCATGGCTTATGGTCTGGACGCGGCTGTGCTGGTGCAGGCATATCGGAATGTTCTGGCAAAAGTGAGAGGGTAAGGAGATACGGCTTTCTTACGAATTTCTGTCACATCCAGCTCTTTCGTTGACAGCCCCCTTTGCCATGTTATACTGAAAAAAATGGTACGTTTCCCCTGATAAGGAGGTTATATTTATGTGGATTTTCTTCAGTATTGCAAGCATTGTTTTCACGGGGCTCCATGGCTACGCCGCTTTTGCCGGCAAGTCCATGGCAAAGGGCATGGCATTTGCAGCTTTCGCCTTCACTGCTCTGACACTTCTTTCCGAGTACGCCATGGTGGTGTCCTGGGTGCAGGCAGAAGATTGGAGCGCACTGCTGGATGTGGTGCCTTCTATGTTCCCCATGCTGATTGTTTACACCGTGATTCTGGTTGCGGCAAACGGTCTGCTGCTTTTTGTGGGGAAAAAAGACCATTGACCTTTCTGGGAAATTACTTTGGAGGTATTTCTTATGAAACAACTGAAATTCTGCGCAACCCTTCTGCTTTTCATCAGCGGCATCCTTGCCCTGCGTGGCATCACTTGGGGCCTGTTTCTGATGCTGGCATTTGCGGGACTGCGGGAACTCATCTGCGCGAAAGAATATCAGGACGCAGGCGAGAAAAAATACGCCATTGCATCTTTGTGCGCCGGCATATTCCTGTTCGCGTTCCTGATAGTTGTATTATTTATGTAAAATATAAAAAATCCCCTGTCAAATGACAGGGGATTTTCTTTTTTCTCTTTATCTTTTGGGTGGTTCTTCCACCAGAGGGATATCCAGAATCACTTTCCGGCAGCTGGGGCACAGATAGCCTTCCATTTTGGCATCGCCCATAAAGCTTTTTGCCACCAGATACTGGTTTCCTTTTCTGCCGTTCTCCATTTCCTGGAACTGTACATACCGTCCGGCTTTCAGATAGCCTTCCATCATTTCCAGATTACAAAAAGGACATTTCATGTCGCTTCATCTCCTTTTAGGTGTTCTCTGTTTTCAGTGTATCATATTCCCGGTTTTTCAACAAGCCAAAAGGGCGGCTCAAAGCCGCCCTTTTTAATCTATGATTTTGAATCCTTTGTAATACCGCAGGACAACTTTGCCCAAGATGGCATCTTTTTCCACGTAGGTGTTTTCCCAGAACCTTGCATCCAGAGATTTATTCCGGTTATCCCCCATCATGAAGTAACAGCCTTCCGGCACATGATAAGGCCCGAAATCGCCTTCTGTGATTTCTTTGATATAAGGTTCATCCTGCACCTGCCCATTGACCAGCACTTCACCGTCTTTTACCTCCACGGTGTCGCCGCCAACGCCAATGATACGTTTCACATAAAGAGTCTTGCCTGTGGGATCGTCGGGATCTTCAAAAACCACCACATCGCCCCGCTCTGGATCGGAAAACCAGTAGCTGGTGCGCAGGGCAAGGATTCTGTCTCCTGCCATGATGGTATTTTCCATGGAGCCTGTAGGCACTGTGGCATTGACGATAAACACCGTATCCACCACAAAGGCCAGCAGCACTGCCAGGATGATGGTCTTGACCCAACTGAGAATTTCTTTTTTCAATTTGTTTCAGCTCCTTATTTCAGGAAGCCGTTGATGATCTGTGCTTCCGCTTCTTTTTCTGTCAGCCCCAATGTCATCAGCTTCATGAGCTGATCCCCTGCGATTTTGCCGATGGCTGCTTCGTGGATCAGTGTTGCATCCACGTTGTTTGCCACGATTTCGGGTTCTGCCGCTACCACACCGTCGTCCATGATGATGGCGTCACATTCGGAATGACCGTAGCAGTCCGCGTTGCCCACGATTTTAGAGCGGAACAGCTGACGGGATTTATCCCTTGCAACGGAACGGGAAATGAGTTTTGCGGAACTGCCTTCCCCTTCCAGAATCACATCAAAGGATGTTTCCGCATACTGATCGCCGTGTGTCATGATTTTTTCTTTGATGACAACTGTTGCGCCGGCTGCCAGTTTCGCGCTGGAAATACGTTTTGTGGAGTCTACGCCTTTCAGCTGAACAGTATCCATTTCCAGATAGCTGTTTTCATCCCCTTCGATATGTGTCTGAGGGTTGATGATGCGTTTGCCGTTGCCGTCGCCTTCACCGATGTGTTTTTCGATATATTTTACTTTGGCGTTTTTGCCTACGAAGAAACGGTGGATCCCTTCGTGGAGAGATTCTTCGCTGCCGCAGTTATGGATACCGCAGCCAGCCACGATGGTTACATCTGCGCCTTCGCCGATATGGAAATCGTTATATACCAGATCGTGTACGCCTGCTTCTGTAATCAGAGCGGGGATATGGACATTTTCGTCCTTTGTGCCGGGTTTGATGTAAATATCGATACCGGAGTTGTTTTCCTTGGGTACGATCTGAATGTTTTCTGTGGAATTTCTGCCTTCGCTGTGACCGTTGTTACGGATATTGAAGGCACCGTTCAAAGGTACTTCTGTCAGGTCTGCCACTTCAGACAGCAGTTTTTTGATTACGTCGTCAAACATTATTCGTTCCCTCCCTGAAAATATCTGCATCCGGGGTCAATGCCAAAAAGACCGGGCAGAACTTCTTCTTTTGTGCCAATCTGGGCGATTTCACCGTTGGAGATGACAACCACCTGGTCAGCAATGTTCAAAATACGTTCCTGATGGGAAATGATCATGATGGAAGCCTGGATTTCATCGTGCATTTTTTCGAAAACGTCGATGAGGTTTTTGAAGCTCCACAGATCAATGCCCGCTTCGGGTTCGTCGAAAAGTGTCAGTTTTGTTTTTCTTGCCATAACGGTAGCGATTTCGATACGTTTCAGTTCACCGCCGGACAGGCTTGCATTGACTTCACGGTCAATGTAGTCTTTTGCGCACAGACCTACCTGTGCCAGATAATCACAAGCCGCTGCTGTGGAAATATCCTTGCCGCTTGCCAGTGTGATCAGGTCTTTGACTGTTACGCCTTTGAAACGCACGGGCTGCTGAAAAGCGAAGCTAACGCCTGCTCTTGCGCGGTCTGTGATAGACCAGTCTGTGATGTCCTGACCGTCCAGCAGAATCTGTCCGCTGTCAGGTGTGATGATGCCGGCGATGACTTTTGCCAATGTGGACTTACCGCCGCCGTTGGGTCCGGTGATGACAACGAATTTTGCGTCGTCAATAACCAGATTGATATTTTTCAGAATCTGTTTTCCATCTGCGGAAAAAGAGATGTTCTTTAATTCCAGCATATTCTTTTCCTCCTGTATTTATCAATGATTCGGCAACACCCTTTTTGCCGAATTTTACCTGCAAAGCCAAAGTAAATTATACCAACTGAAACGTTGTCATGTCAACGATTTTCCCTGAAAACCGACAGAGGCTATTCATTTGGTATGGATTGCGCAGGGTGTCGACTTTTCGACACCCTGTCGTCAAAGGCTCATTTCAGGGGGGCCTTTGACGAATAGGCAGAAGTATAAAACCAAAGTTCCATCGGCTAAAAGCCTTGAAACTTCGGTTTTTCCCCTTGGGATTCCAGTTGGGGAACCCCACACCGCAAGACATGCGGGCAGCCATTTATGGCTGACATTTGCGGAGCAAATGTGTTGACCCCACACCGCAAGACATGCGGGCAGTCATTTCTGGCTGACATTTGCGGAGCAAATGTGTTGACCCTTTCGTTCCCCAAGCCCTTCCGCTACAGTCCAAGCTTGCCCTTTTGCATGAATCGCACTGGAAAAATCCTTTCTTTTTTCTCCGTACTGTATTAAAATGAAGAAAATCAACTGAAATATACACCACCGAAGGAGGTTTTTTCCCATGCTGGGTTTCCATTCTGACGGCATCCGCCTGTTTGGCGCATCCGATACACTGAAAGCAAATCTGAAAAAAAGAAAACTGCCCCTAGTCGGCAGCACTACCGGCAATACACTGGTATTTGCCATTGATGATGAAACCGTCATCCACAAACGCCCTTACAACATTTCTTTCGCAGCCGCTTCCACACCCTGGTTCGTCTGCGGACTGACAGGGGTTCCTGATTATCCTCAGGCACTGCCCTTTGACAGCGAACATGACCTGACAGCATTCATCACAGCCATGTATTACGCTTCTCAGGAATTCCTGCATCTGGACATCGAGCTGTCCTTCATCAAACAGACCTTAGGCGCAGACCCCACAAAAGTCATTCGCGCTTATGAAGAAGCCGATTTTGACAAAATCCCCAAAGGCACTCCCGTCATTTGCTTCTACTTCGGCAACGGCGGTTTTCTGGAAACAGACCGCATTTTCCATGTGCTGACAGGTGACAATGGTCTGGATATGGGGCAGGTGACACTGGCAGGCTCCTTTGCTTCCAAGCAAAGTCTGCTGGTAGCCTTTGCCTTGGCGGAAAAAAGCGAATAATGCTTTACTTCTGACAAAAGCCATGCTACAATGAAGCCGCAGGAGGAAATCTTCTGCGGCAAATACAGAGTAGGACTTTGTGCGTTAAGTGTCCTGTGAACGGGGAGTTGTCACGGGAACGAAAAGAGTTTTCTTGCGATACAAAATCCGCATCCCGCTGTTTCATAATAAAGACATGAGCACTCTTTGTTATCACAGCCTACCCCGCTAGAAACGGGGGTATTTGCATAGAGGCGTCCCATCTGGCACACAGACACGAAATTTCCCCGGTTTTGTTGGAGATTTCGTGTTTTTTTGTTTCACATGGGAACGGTTTTCGCGGTTTTCTTCTGGAAAACTGCTGTTTTGCATGTTGTTTGATTTGGAGATAACAAGGAGGTTTTTTTATGTCCGAAAACAGAAAATTCACCACCAAGCAGCTGGTCATCATTGCCATGCTGGTGGCACTGAACGTGATTTTATCCCGTTTCTTATCCATTGCCGCATGGAACATCAAAATTGGCTTTGCCTTTGTTCCCGTGGTATTCGCGGCGCTGTATCTGGGCCCCTGGCAGGCTGCTCTGGTAGGCGCATTGGGTGACTTCATCGGTGCGACACTGTTCCCCATTGCGGCATACTTCCCCGGTTTTACCATCACCGCTGCCATTGTTGGTCTGATTTACGGTCTGTTCCTGTCTAAAAAACAGACCATGCCCCGTATTCTGGGAGCAGTACTGGCAACAGAAATCATCGGTTCTCTGCTACTGAACACCTTATGGATCAGCGTATTGTTCGGCTCTCCTTTCCTGCCGCTGATGGCGACCCGTGTATTCCAGTGTCTGATTCTGGGCATTGTGGAAATCGTAGTCATCCGTGTCATGGCTGGACTGGTGCCCCGTCTGGTTCACAGCGCATCCTAATATAATATAAATAAAACAAAACCCCCTGCCGCTGCTCACGGCAAGGGGATTTTTTTATTCCCGAATCTTCAGTTGTTCTCCCTGCTCAATGGTCAGCAGGGCTTTTTTGATTTCAATGCCAGCGGCATAGCCTGTGAGCTTACCGTTTGCCCCTACCACACGATGGCAGGGAATGAGGATGGCAATGGGATTTTCATGGTTGGCACGGCCGATGGCTCTTGCCCCTTTGGGGATGCCCACAGCGGCAGCGATTTCCCCATAAGTAGCTGTCTGACCATAAGGGATTTTTCTGAGTGCCTGCCACACCTGTTTCTGGAAAGGGGTTCCTTCCGGTGCCAGAGGCAAATCGAAGGTTTTCCGCTTTCCCTCCAGATATTCCTGAATTTCCACCGCTGCCAGTTTCAGCAGAGGGGTTTCTGTCATATCAAATTCCTCCGGCAGACCGCCCATGTCTCTGCCGAATGTGACCCGAACGATGGCGCCAAATTTCTCCCCGATGCCGATTTCACCGACTTTTGTCTGGTAAAACCAGATGCGCTCCATTTCCTCGTTCCATTCCACTTCCATATCCATTTCTTCTATGTGCATATTATTCTCCCTCTCTTAATTCCCTGAGCCAAGCGATTTCTCTGGCATAGCCGTCCAATTCATTGGGTGTTTCCAGCAAAAAGGGCAGATGTTTCAGCTTGGGATGGTTGATGATACGGCTCAGTGCCGCCATACCAATTTCCCCTTCATCCAGACAAGCGTGTCTGTCCTTATGACTGCCCATGGGGTTTTTGCTGTCGTTCAGGTGGATGGCTTTCAGCCGTTCCAGCCCGATGATGCGGTCGAATTCCGCCAGCACATCATCCAGATGTTCCACAATGTCATATCCTCCATCGAAAACATGACAGGTGTCCATACAAACCCCTAATTTTTCTCCCAGTTCCACTTTATCTATGATGGCGCGGAGTTCCTCAAAATTTCTGCCCACTTCTGTGCCTTTGCCTGCCATGGTTTCCAACAGAACTTCCGTCTTTGTTTCCGGTTTCAGCACACGGTTCAGCAGGTCGGCGATTTTTTCAATGCCTACTTCTGCCCCCTGTTTCACATGGCTGCCGGGATGGAAGTTATACATAGCTTCCGGCAGATGGGACAATCTTTCCAGATCCTCCGCCATAACGTTTGCGGCAAACTCCCGCAGACCTTCGTCAGCGGCACAGGCATTCATGGTATAAGGCGCATGTGCCAGAATTTTTCCAAAGCCTTTTTCCGCAGCAAAAGCGCGGTAAGCGGCAATATCTTCTAAATCCAATGCTTTCACACTGCCCCCTCTGGGGTTTCTGGTGAAAAACTGAAAGGTATTGGCGCCGATTTTCTCTGCCATTTTGCCCATGGCAAGATACCCCTTTGACGCCGATAAATGACATCCAACCCAAAACATAGTTGTCCTCCCTTATCCTTCGTAATAAACAATATTGGTAAATACGGTCATGACCTCTCCCCGATTGATGTACGTATGGGGGCGGGAGGAATCGAACTGTATAAAATCCCCTTCTGCCATGACATATTCCACTGTCTCCAACACCAGCACCAGTTCCCCTGCCGTCACCAGCAAAGATTCCCGGGTATGGGTGCCGTGTCCTTCTGAAGTAAAAGAAGCGCCTGTGTCCAGTTCACTGTTGAAAAACTCAAAATCCCGGCTGCCTTCCGCCCGATTGTAATGATACACACGGTAGCCCTTGCCGTCATCCACCAATGCGCTCTCAGCTTTTGGCACAAAAAAAGGCTTGGTAGCCTGAATGTCGATGAGCTGGGTATAGGGCACCTGTAAACCGGTGGCAATCTTCCACAAAGTGTTGATGGTAGGGCTGGATTCGCCTTTTTCCACCTGAGAAAGCATCACCTTGCTGACGCCGGACAATTCCGCCAGTCTGCCTAAAGAAAGCCCCCGTTCCGTCCGCAGACGTTTCAGGTTTTCCGCGATGATTTCGTTCAGTTCCATGGCGCTTCTCCTTTCCGCAAAATCTTTTTCGTTCTTATTGTACGCAAAAACCCTTTGTCGTGCAACCCAAAAAGGCTTTTCGCCGGAAAAATCAGGGTTTTTGCTTGCTTTTGGCCTTTCTTGGGGGTATAATGTGTAACCGTTGAACAATAAAATCATTAAGATAGAAAGGAACCGATTATGGGCGCAAAACTCATTGCTTTTTTCAAAAAAGAAACCATCCTCTGTGTGGCCGGGCTTTTGGCAGTCATTTCCATGATATGGATTCCGCCGGATGGGGAATACGCAGGCTATATCAACTGGCAGGTCTTGGTGCTGCTGTTCTGCCTCATGTCCGTCATGGGGGGCTTACAGGCGCTGGGCATATTCAAAGCCATTGCCAATACCCTGCTCCACTGGGCAAACGGCCTGAGACAGCTGACGCTGCTGCTGGTGATGCTGTGCTTTTTCTTCGCCATGGTGGTCACCAATGACGTTGCCCTCATCACATTCGTTCCTTTTACCATACTGCTGCTGCAAATGGCAGACCTGACAGGGGAAATGATTCCCATACTGGTATTGCAGACCATTGCCGCCAATCTGGGCAGTATGCTGACACCCATCGGCAACCCCCAGAACCTGTATCTGTATACAGTTTCCGGCATGTCTCCGGCAGATTTCGTACTGACCATGCTGCCTTTGACACTGCTTTCCCTGTTCCTGTTGGTGCTGTGCTGTATGCTGACAAAAGACGTGCCCCTTTCCGGTCAGATGCTGCCGCCCATGCAGGGAGAAGCCTTTTCCATGCGGGAAAAAGTGACTCTTTCCGCACTGCTGATGCTCTTTGCCGCCTGCCTTATGACCGTATTCCACGTGATTCCTTATCTGACAGTCCTTGTCATTTCTCTGGTGTGGTTCGTATTTTTTGAACGGGATGTGCTGCGGAAAGTAGACTACAGCCTGCTCATCACATTCATTTTCTTTTTCGTGTTCATCGGGAACATGGGGCGCATTCCAGCCATGCGGGACGCTATCGCTTCCATACTGGCAGGACGGGAAATGATTGTTTCCTTCCTCTGCTCCCAGATTATCAGCAACGTGCCGGCGGCAGTGCTCCTTTCCGGTTTCACAGACCAGTGGGAAGCCCTTCTGTTCGGCGTAAACATCGGCGGTCTGGGCACCCTCATCGCCTCCATGGCAAGTTTGATTTCCTACAAATTCTTTGTGCAGGCAGACGAAAAAGCCAAAGGCAAATATCTGAAACACTTTACCATTATGAATATTCTGTTCGCCATTCCTCTGTTGGTGGTGGCATTCTTCCTGTAACATCTTCCCCTTTTCTTCGGAAAAGGGGATTTTTTCATTTTTCTTACAAAAATCAAATGCCGTTGACATTATCGATATTCGATGATACCATCAAATTAAGAATTATCGATAATCGAGTATAGGAGGTGGTGAACATGGCAAGAGAAAAATTCCAGACCCTGACGGAGCAGATGTTTTACATCCTTCTGTGTTTGCAGGAAGAATGTTACGGCATGGATATCATGGAAAAAGTGGCTGCCATGACAGAGGGACGCGTCACCATCGGCCCCGGCACCCTTTACAATTTGCTGGAACAGTTCCAGAAAGCCGGCATCATTGCCGAAACCCGGGTGGAAGGGCGAAAACGCTGCTACCAGATTACCCAAGCGGGACTGGATATGCTGGAGAAGGAGTATCAACGTCTGTTACTGCTGACGGCGGATTACCACCGCTATAAAGGAGGGCTTTGACATGAAACGCAAGCAAAGATGGGAAAACTTCGTTTTTTATGATACAGAAAGCATCACCGCTCATTTGGAGGACATGGCACAAAAAGGCTGGGCACTGGTGGAAATCGGCAATCTGTTTTGGACCTACGAAAAAATAGAACCCACAGCACGCATATATGGCACAACATTTTTTCCCGACGCTTCTGAAATGGACATCTCTCCCACAGACACACAGGCAGAATTTCTCGCCTATTGCCAAAAAGCTGGCTGGCAGTATGTGACCCAATGGAAAAACATGCAGATTTTCCAAACCACGGCTAAAAATTCCATTCCTCTGGAAACAGACGAAACCTTACGATTGAAAATCACCCACAAAGCCATGAAAAAAACACTGCTGTCCAACCATTTGATTTTGGGGGTTCTATTTCTGATGATGGTTTTTTTCTCCCGAGAAAGTCTTGTGTTATGGATGCTTTATCTTCTGTTAGCCTGTTATCTCTTTGGCTCTTGCTTCGCCTATAGTCACTGGTACAAACAATCCCTGCGTGCCGTAGAAGCCGGCGGCAACTGTCTGCCTGTGAGCAAAAAAGGGCGGGGGTTGGCAAAGGGTCTCCACCTTCTTGCAGGATTTATGGTATTGTGGACATTCTTTCAAGGCGGCAGCGGCAAACCTTCCGCTCCGCTGGCAGCA
This sequence comes from uncultured Anaerotignum sp., assembly GCF_905212195.1. Classification (GTDB taxonomy): domain Bacteria; phylum Bacillota; class Clostridia; order Lachnospirales; family Anaerotignaceae; genus Anaerotignum. The sequence continues at coordinate 11,772 of NZ_CAJMDQ010000016.1, forward strand.
CTGCCGTTGGTATTTGTATTTTTAGTATTGGACTTTTTGGTACAAAAGTTCTGTAAAAAACTGGGGTTGTCCAAAAAACTTGCAGATGATTTTCTCTGGTTTCTCATTTTGATACTGCCTTTACTTTTTTTGGGCATCCTTTTTTACTTATAAAAAGCAGCAACTGAAATGAAATCCCCCATCAAATCAGGAACATCTCAAAGGAGGTCTTTCCTATGAAACAAATATATCGATTAGAAAGCTTCACCTTTTACGATACAGACAGCATTGCCGCCCATCTGTCACAAATGGCAGAGGAGGGCTGGGCGCTTTCGTCTGTGGGACGTTATCTCTGGAAATATACTGCCATTACGCCGGAAAAACGTACCTATGGCATCACCTTTTTCCCCGATGTTTCCGCCTTTGACACAGAGCCTTCCGAGGCGCAGGAGGACTTCATTGCCTACTGCGAAGAAGCCGGCTGGCAGTATGTGACCCAATGGCAGCAGATGCAGATTTTCTACACCACCAAAGAACATCCCATCCCTCTGGAAACAGACGAAACCCTGCGGCTGGAAACCACCCACCGCGCCATGCGGAAAAACTATCTGCCGGCGATGGCGGCACTCTTTGTAATCCTTTTGATACAGCTTTTCCAGTGTATTTCCCGTCTGCAAAAAGATTTTCCCCGATACCTGACAGACTTTACCCAGTGGTTTCTGCTCCTGCTGTTTTTTGTCCTTGGCATTTATGCATTGGCTGATTGTCTGGCTTACTTACGGTGGCGGAAAAAATCCCTTGCGGCTGTGGAAGCCGGCGGATGCTGTTTGCCGGTGGGAAAAGGGATGCGTATCGTGAAAAAGCTTTATTTCTGGCTGGTGATATTCCTCTTTTGGGGCGTCTTTCTCAGCATGAGCGCACAGGGCTTCGACAAAGTATTTATGTGGGTGCTCCTGATGTTTCTGGTATTTTCGGTATTGGTTTCGCTGGCATCTTACCTGCTGCGGAAAAAGAAAGCATCCAGAAATGTCCATAGAGGCGTACTCATTGCCCTTGCCTGCGCCCTGCCCGTCATCACCACGGCGGTTTCTTTCCAATATCTGATGAATGAAAAGGAATCCACGGAAGGCGAGGAAACCTACACCTCCACCCTTTCTGACGGCACTACCTACACCACCATTCTGGAAAAGGACACACTGCCTCTGACCACGGCAGACCTGACAGAAGTGCCGGAAGATGCCGTCTATTCCACATCCTGCGAGAAAGAATCCTCTTTTCTGGCAAAACGGATAGACTGCGACCAATCCACCCCCGGCGGTTCCCCGGATGCACCGGAATTTTCCTATGAAGTGCTGGAAGTATCCTATGATTTTCTCATAGAGCCATGCATCCGCTCCTATCAGAAGCCTTTCCTGCCGAAATATGCCGATTCGGAAAGCTGGGAACCCGTTTCCATTTCCGGTACCGACAGAGCATGGCAGTTCCACGGCGGCGATGGTGCCCGCCCCTATTATCTGGCACAAAAAGGCAATCGTCTGGTGTATATCCACTTCTACTGGCAGGCACAGCAAGACCAGCTGGAAAAAGCCATGGACATCCTTTTTGCAGAAGCCTTATAACACAAAAGCCGAAAGATTCTTTCAGGAATCTTCCGGCTTTTTCTATTATAAAAAATCTTCTCGGATAGGTGTGAACACATCCAGCAAAATCAGTGTGGTTTCTCCTGTATTCACCACTTTATGGGGAACATCCGGCGGAAAATACACCACTCCGTTTGTTGTCAGCGGGAATGTTTCGTCCTCTATGGTCACATCGCAGGTGCCTGCAAGAACCATGGTCATTTGGGCATGGGGATGACTATGGGGCGTCTGCGGGGTATGTGGCTGAACTTCATTACGCACCATCATCAATTCTTTTCCATAAAACAGCTTTCTTTCTACTGCTCCCAGTTTTTCCCCGGGCAATTCTGCCCAATTTGCAAATCGTTCCATAATCATCCTCCTTCATCAAATCAACTTTTCAAAGGCGATTTTCTCGCTGTTGTCGAAGCAGACAGTGCCGCAGTAAGTAAATCCCTGTTTTTCCAGCACACGCTGCATCATGCGGTTATCTCTGTCCGTATCCACCCGGATACTGCGGATATCCCGTTCTTTGCACAATTCTTCCGCAAAACGGAAAAAAGCAGGGGCCGCGCCTTTTCCCTTGCAGCTGTTGTCGATTGCCATGCGGTGGACAACGCCGTAAGGCAGGTCGCTGAGCCAGTTTCCTACCAAATCATTATAACATGGCTCTCCCGCAAAAGAAATACAAGCATAGCCGCGTACTTGTCCTTCCGCTTCCATGACATAGCCTTCCCCCCGCTGCAAATCCCCTGCAATGGCTCCTTCATTGGGGTAGCCTGTCTGCCACTGGTCTACGCCGTTTTCCCGGAGGAATACTTTCGCCTGTTCAATGAGGGCTGTGGCTGTCTGCAAGTCTTTTTCTGTTGCTTTGCGAAATGTAAATGGTTCCATGATGCTTCTTCCTTTCTTTTTTCGTGTATATACACGCTTTTGGCAAAAAGGCATTACGCCTTCTGCAATTCCTGTATCTTGTAGAGGGCGCTGCGCAATGCCTGCATGTTGTCTTCCCCCAACATTTCATTGAGGTTTTCCTGCAATTGTTCCCAAATCACATCGGCTTCTTCTATTTTCTGCTGCCCTGCTTCCGTCACGGCATAGCGGTGGTTCCGCTTGCCCGGTTCCGCCTTATCGTAGACCCAGCCCTGTTCCACCAGTATTTTCAGATTCCGGGTAACGGTGCTCCGCTCCAGATTCACATAGTCCGCCAATTCTCCTGTGCTGGCTTCTTCCAGTCTGGACAGGTGAAGCAGCAGGGAAAACTGCTTGGTGGTCATGCCTGTGGACTGTAAACCCTCGTCATAATAAGCGGTGATGGCATTGGCTGCCCGGCACAATGTGATGCAGTAACATTTGCTTTTATTGATCTGCTGATATTTCATGATCTCCCTCTTTTCGTGTATATACACATAATATAAGTTTCCTTTGTTTTTGTCAATAGATTCTCCCAAAAGCAAAACCGGCTTTCTGAAAACAGAAAGCCGGTTTTTGACAAACATTCTATCTAAAATTAAAGTTCTTTCGGTTTGTAAACCTTTCTCACGATGAAGATAACCAGAATCATGGATACGATTGCGATAGGCAGGTTGATGATCCAGTTCTGGATGATGGCTGTCAGCACATAGTTCACTGCGGAAACAGCCGCTACCATCATGGAATAAGGCAGCTGTGTAGAAACGTGGTTGATGTGGTCACACTGTGCACCTGTGGATGCCATGATTGTGGTATCGGAAATAGGAGAGCAGTGGTCACCGGCAACAGCACCAGCCAGTGTCGCTGCAACAGTGATAACCATCAGTTCGCTACTGGGGTCCAAGATAGGAACTACGATAGGCAGCAGGATACCGAATGTACCCCAGGATGTACCTGTGGAGAATGCCAGGAATACGGCAATCACAAATACGATAACAGGCAGCATGACATTCAGAACGCCTGTGCTGCTCTGCAGGATACCTGCAACGAATACGTCAGCACCCAGCAGACCTGTGATACCGGACAATGTCCAAGCGAATGTCAGGATCAGGATGGCAGGTACCATTGCACGGAAACCTTCGGGCAGACATTCCATAAATTCGTGGAATTTCAGCACACGACGAGGAATGTACATAATGAATGTCAGAATCAGTGCTGCGATGGAGCCCAGAGCCAGAGCGATGGAAGCGTCACAGCCTGCGAAAGCGTCTACAAAAGGTACGCCGTCGAAGAAGCCGCCGGTATAGATCATACCGATGACACAGCAGATGATCAGCATGATAACGGGCAGTACCAGGTCGATTACGCCGCCTTTGCCAGTTACCTGTACATCAGATGCGTTTTCAAAAGGTCTTGCGTCTGTTGTGAACAGGTCGTTTTTCACCTGTGCGTTATGTTCATGCAGATACATGGGACCAAAGTCGAAGTTCAGCAGTGTCAGTGTGATCATTGTAACGATTGTCAGCAGTGCGTAGAAGTTGTAAGGGATGGAACGGATGAACAGTTCCAGACCGTTGTAGCCTTCTACTACGCCGGATACTGCTGCTGCCCAGGAAGAAATGGGAGCGATGATGCAGACAGGCGCTGCTGTTGCGTCAATGATATAAGCCAGTTTTGCACGGGAAACATTGTGTGTATCTGTTACAGGACGCATAACGCTGCCGACTGTCAGACAGTTGAAGTAGTCGTCTACGAATACCAGAACGCCCAGCAGGAATGTGGACAGCAGTGCGCCTTTTCTTGTCTTGATAACGGAAGAAGCCCATTTGCCGTATGCGGCAGAACCGCCGGCTTTGTTCATCAGGGCAACCAGAACACCCAGTACAACCAGGAAGATCAGGATGCCGGCATTGCCGCTGTCAGATACGTTTGCCAGCAGACCGCCTTCTGTCTGGTTTGTAACAATAACCAGAAAAGCTTCTTTGATATTAAAGTTGGTGTAGAACAGGGCACCGGTCACAATACCTACAAACAAGGAGGAAAAAACTTCCTTTGTAATCAGTGCCAGAATGATTGCAACCAGTGGAGGTACCAGAGACCAGAAGGTTGCGTACATGTTGCTTGTAATTTCCGCTGTTTCCCCTTCCGTACCAAATGCGGTAACGGTAAAGAGCAGCAGAACAGCTGAACAAACCATAAAGGTTCTCAGCCATGTGGATTTTCTTTGAAACATACCCCTTTTACTCCTCTCAAAAACATTACATCATTTATGATTGCGCCCCTTGTGTCACCCACAAAGGCAAAAACAGCTTGCGGAGGCAATAAAAAAAGCCCGTGGCACACGCGCACAGGCTCCGCTTTTTTTCGCAGGAACAGCACACCCCAAAAAGGGGCTTGCTTTTTTTGATAGCGCTCCACAAAAGTGACAGTCCGCCGCATATTCTGCTGCGTCCCAGCCCCGGAGCCATCGGACCTGCTCCCGAACTTCGGCGGATTCCCCTTTCGTCCCTTTTTGCCGTCCCGCATTTCTTCCAAAGGGCTACTGATGGTTTCCGCACCTCTATCTGTTTTATTTTCTGTCCGCCAGCTTAGCAGACATCATCTACATCATTCATACCATATCCCACATACAAAGTCAAGCCTTTCTCCTAAAAAAGGATGTTTTCTCCTGTTTTTTCCAATTTTTCTGTACTTTTTGGGATGGACATGTTTTTTTCCTACCATTTTGCTTTTCATTTTTGCCAAAAACTGTTATGATAAATAAGCAGAAACCAAAACATTTTATTAGAAAAAGAAAGGACGGCGATACCTATGGCAACTGCTCATATTGCAGCCGAAAAAGGCGCATTCGCAAAAACCGTGCTGATGCCCGGCGATCCCCTGCGCTCTAAATTCATTGCGGAAACATTCCTGGAAAACCCTGTACTGGTGAACAATGTACGTGGTGTTCAGGGCTATACTGGCACATACAAAGGCGTACCTGTATCCGTAATGGCAAGCGGCATGGGCATTCCCTCCATCGGCATTTACAGCTATGAACTTTACAGCTTCTTTGGCGTGGAAAATATCATCCGCATCGGCTCTGCCGGCGCCATCAGCGACAAACTGCAGCTGCGTGACATCGTGGCAGGCATGTCCTCCCACACCAACTCCAACTTTGCAGCACAGTACAACCTGCCCGGCACATACGCACCTACCGCAGACTACACACTGCTTTCCACAGCAGTAGAATCCGCAAAGGATCTGGGTCTGGATCTGAAAGTAGGCCCCCTGCTTTCTTCCGACACATTCTATGATGATGACGAAGAAGCACTGCACAAATGGGCAAAAATGGGCGCTCTGGCAGTAGAAATGGAATCCGCAGGTCTGTATATGAACGCGGCTCGTCTGGGCAAACGCGCTCTGGCAATGGTAACCATTTCCGATATGCCTTTCACCGGCGAAGCAACTACACCGGAAGAACGCCAGAACACATTCACACAGATGATGGAAATCGCGCTGGAAACAGCTATCCGCATGGACAAACTGTAATTCTATCACACAGTTATTTGACAACATAAAAGCCTGTATGCGAAAAAGCGTACAGGCTTTTTTTTACAAAATCAATGCCTTTTTCGGGGACAGGCAGCAGAAAGAAAGGGGCTTTTTGTATGCTCAGACAGATTCACACCAGCGGCATTTATAACCTCTATCCGCTGGAGGGCAGCAGTCAGTGGTATTGGGGCATGGACTGCACTGGCGGCGACCTTTACGAAGGAGAGGAACTTTTTACGGATGGCCACCAAGTTGACCGGACACGGCTCATCTTTATCCATCAGCCTGATGGAAGGGTTATGGAGCCAATTCCTTCCAAAAAAGGACAGTATTTCGGCCGCCCTTTGTTTTACGAAAACAAAATCATCCTTCTTGTGGTAGATTTTCCAGAAAAACAGTTTCTCATCCTTTCCTATGACCCGGAAACAGAGGCTATATCCACCCTTGCCACACTGCCTCGCTCCATCACAGAGGATTGCTACAATTTACAATTGAAGCTTTCTCCTTTGATGCTGGTACGTCAGGGGCAGGAAAACACATTGGAAATCCTGTGGCCTGTGCAGAAAACATATGCCATGGACTTGCGGGAATCCTTCCGGTTCCGCCAAGAGGACGAGCTGTATTTTGAAACATGGTATGAAGACCCAGATTACCGGGACGAAATCGTTGTACGGGATTTTCACACAGGAAATGTCCTGCGGCGCCTTCCCGGTATCCTCATGACCACGCCCGACGGAGAAATATGGATGCTGGACTAAATATAAAGAAAGAACCTGTATTCAAATGAACACAGGTTCTTTCTTTTTTAGGAATCATAATCAGTTTTCAAATCAATTCTCATAAGCCAGTGTCTGGAAAGCACGGGATACTGCTACCCCAGCTTCCGCTGTTTTGTTCCGACGCAGCAGGCAGAAAGAAGTCTGCCGTTCCGCCGCCAGGAACATCCAGTAGCCGATAATGGCGCCCAATGTGTTCATGAGCAGGTCATCCACGTCTGTGGTTCTGCCGCAGAACATCTGCAATACCTCAATGGCAAAAGATGTGCCGAACCCAAAGAGCAGCACATGGTTTTCTGTGCGGTACTGCTTCCACAGCAGCGGCACCAGAAAGCCCATGGGTACAAACAGGAAAAAGTTCAGCAGATACTGCATGGGGCATGCGAAAATATCAATAAACAATTCAAAATTGAAGTACGGCGCAAACACCGGTTTTGTAAAGAGCAGCTGGAACACGCCTGTCACTGCCACAAGCCCTGCCACATAAAAGGCAAAGAGCCATAAACCGATTCGATGGGTTTTGGGAGTATATTTTCCCGCGAATACCGTCTGCCACATCCACAGCACCGGTACCATAAACGAAAAAATCCAGATACTTTCCCAAACCATACGATACATCCAACTGACCACGGGTACTCCCCCTTTCTGTTTTTTCAATCTGCATCTAGGATACACCACAAATATTAATATTTTTTGTAGAAAACCTTCCAAATTCCTAACAAAACGTATAAAAACATCTTAAATCCTATACAAATTCCTTTGTTTCTCCCATTTTTCCGCCATTGCCGTATTGACAAACATTCATTCTTCTTGGTAAAATAACTTGTCGGTGATTGAAAAAATCAAGATTCACCCACTTTATGCATCAAATTTGCCATTCAATCCCGTCAAAGGGATTGCTGTAAGCAAAATTTGATGTTTTTTTATTGCCAAATTACAGGTTCACCTGTTTTTGATTGCAAATCATTTTAAATTAATTGAAAGTAAGTAGGAGGTATTTCATTATGGCAGGTACTATTTCCAGAGGTATTAAAGCCCCCATCATCAGACAGGGCGATGATATCGTAAAAATCGTTGCAGATTCCGTTCTGACAGCTGCACAGGAAGACGGCTTCCAGCTGCATGAAAAAGACGTTATCTGTGTAACAGAAGCAGTTGTAGCAAGAGCTGACGGCAACTACGCTTCCACAACAGACATCGCTGAAGACGTAAAAGCAAAACTGGGCGGCGAAACCATCGGTGTGGTATTCCCCATCCTGAGCAGAAACCGTTTCGCAATCTGCCTGCGCGGTATCGCAAAAGGCGCGAAAAAAGTTGTTCTGATGCTGAGCTATCCTTCCGACGAAGTTGGCAACCACCTGTTTGACATGGATCTGCTGGATGACAGCGGCGTAAATCCTTACACAGACGTGCTGACACTGGAAGACTACCGCCGTATTTTCGGTTATATCAAACACCCCTTCACAGGCGTGGACTACGTTGAATACTATGCTGACCTGATCAAAGAAGAAGGCGCAGAAGCTGAAATCGTATTCGCAAACCATCCCGAAGCAATCGTAAAATTCACAAAGAACGTACTGTGCTGCGATATCCACACAAGAGCACGTTCCAAACGTCGTATTCTGGCAGCAGGCGGCGAAAAAGTCCTGACACTGGACGAAATCCTGAACGCTCCCGTAAACGGCAGCGGCTTCAACCCTCAGTATGGTCTGCTGGGCTCCAACAAAGCTACAGAAGATACAGTTAAACTGTTCCCTAAAAACGCACAGGAAGTTGCTGAAAACATCCAGAAAGAAATCATCGCACGTACTGGCGTAAAAGTAGAAGCTATGATCTACGGCGACGGCGCATTCAAAGATCCCGTTGGCAAGATTTGGGAACTGGCTGACCCCGTTGTTGGCGCTGGCTTCACAGAAGGCCTGAACGGTCTGCCCAACGAAGTAAAACTGAAATATCTGGCAGACAACGACTTTGCTGATCTGTCCGGCGAAGCACTGGCAGACGCTATCCGTCAGCGCATCAAAGAAAAAGACGCTGACCTGAAAGGCAACATGGTTTCCGAAGGTACAACACCTCGTCGTCTGACAGACCTGATCGGTTCCCTGTGCGACCTGACCAGCGGCAGCGGTGACAAAGGTACACCTATCGTTCTGGTTCAGAACTACTTCAACAACTACGCAAACTAATCAACTGCGCACATACAAAAAGCCTGATTTTGCGAAAAATCAGGCTTTTTTTGCAGATATACAAGAAAGGAGTTTTTCCATGTCTTATCCCTCCATTACACTGAAAAAAGGCGAAGGCCGTACCCTCAAATCCGGCGGACTTTGGGTATTCGACAACGAAATCGCCGCTGTTTCTCCCGATGTAGTCAATGGGGAAATGGTTTCTGTGCTGGACTTCGACGGCTACCCCATGGGCGTTGGTTTTTACAACCATCATTCTAAAATTACCGTCCGCATGATGAGCCGCCACGCTGACACCGTCATTGACGAAGCATTCCTCCGTCGCCGGGTTGAGGACGCATGGTATTACCGCAAAAAAACCGTTGATACTTCTTCCTGCCGTATAATTTTCGGGGAAGCGGACTACCTGCCCGGTCTGGTGGTAGATAAATTCTCTGATGTACTGGTGGTACAGTCTTTGGCACTGGGCATTGACCGTCTGAAAGAAACCATCATCCGCCTGCTGCTGGAAACACTGGCAAAAGACGGTATCAACATCCGCGGCGTCTATGAACGCAGTGACGCAAAAGTTCGTTTGCAGGAAGGCATGGAACGGGAAAAAGGCTTCCTTTCCGCACCTTTTGACACCAAAGTGGAAATCGTGGAAAACGGCGTACATTATATGGTAGACGTGGAAGACGGTCAGAAAACAGGCTTCTTCTTAGACCAGAAATACAACCGCCTTGCCATCCAGAAGCTGTGCAAAGGCGCAAAGGTTCTGGACTGCTTCACTCACACAGGCTCTTTTGCCCTGAACGCAGGTATTGCTGGCGCAGAAAGCGTACTGGGTGTAGACGCTTCCCAGCTTGCAGTGGATCAGGCAACAGAAAACGCCAAACTGAACGGACTGGAAAACACTGTACGTTTCCAGTGCTGTGACGTATTCTCCCTCCTGCCGGAACTGGAAGAAAAAGGCGAGAAATTCGACGTCATCATCCTTGACCCTCCCGCTTTCACAAAATCCAGAAGCTCCGTGAAAAATGCCACCAAAGGCTATCGGGAAATCAACCTGCGTGCCATGAAACTGCTGAAAGACGGCGGTTTTCTGGCAACATGCTCCTGCTCTCACTTCATGACATATGAGCTGTTCACCCAGACCATTGGGCAGGCGGCAAAGAATGTCCATAAACGCTTGCGTCAGGTGGAATACCGTACACAGTCCCCTGACCATCCCATTCTGTGGGCGGCGGATGAGTCTTATTATCTGAAATTCTATATTTTCCAGGTGACAAATCAGTTCTAAAACAAACCCCCCCTGTCGTTTCCACGACAGGGGGGTTCTTTATCTGCCCAACACATTTTCTGTTGTATCTTCTCCCGTAAGGGACTTGGAAAACTTATAATGGAAGTTCTGCATGCCTTCCCGCAGATAAAACCGATGGGTATTTTTCCGCAGCTGGTTGCAGGCAACTTCGATCTGCACACAACCCGCTTCCTTTGCCAGTTCACTGGCGTATGTGAGCATTTCGCCGCCGATACCGTTGCTTCTGGCGTTTTTATCTACGGCAAATTCCATGATTTCTGCCACAAGAGCGGCATGGTGGAGCTGTCTTTCTATGCGCAGATGGAGGACGCCTTTCACATGCTTTTCCTCTTCCCAGACCAAAAAGACATGGCGGCTGTCTGCCAGCATTTCCCCATACATCTGGGAAAAAGCATCCCATGGCAGTTCCTTTTCTTCCATATCACAAATCAGTTCATAAATGCCACGGCAGTCCTCTGCCTTGCCTTTTCTGACCATGCCATTCCTCCTGTTTTGCCAAAACTCATGGAAAACCCCACCAAATCATGATAGAATAAAGTAAGGGTTGCCGTTTGGCGGTTCAGTCACTTTCCCACGAGGGGAGGTGATACGATGGTTACATATAATGAATTGTTTCAATTCTGCTTAGTGATCATTGGCGTTATCACCTTATGTCATTTACATAAGAGATAATAAAAAGCGACCGCCTAACCTGCGAAGTTAGACGGTCTTATCCACATATTCAGGACTGACCGCCTCGCGAAAAACGGCAACCCTCTTTCTAAGATTATATTACAGCCTTTGCAAATAAATTGCAAGGGCTTTTTCATTGCCCCTCTGTCTTTTCCCGCTCTTTCTCCCCTTTGAGCAATCTGGAGAATTTCCGGGAGCGAATCACTTCAAATATGATGGTCGGCACAAACAACAACAGCAGAAGCCCTATCCGTTTTCCCAAAGAAACGATACACTGCCCAGACGAAAAATAAAACGAATACACCAGCAAAGGCAGTGCTGTCAAAATCCACGATACCGCCTGTCAGCGAGTATAGGACTTTGTCCAAGGTCTATCTCGATGGACTGCCGGAATTTTCTGAAAACCAAAAAGCCCCACAATGCCATACAGCAAATAACCAAAGGCCAGCAGCCGCAGAAAATCCATAAACGCTCCCCCCTTTTATTGTGTTCCTACCATGACTACGCACATCATCAGCATCAGGCAAAAACTTGCCAAAGCCAGATTGCCTGTAGGCGGATTCTCCCCACCTTGTAAATAATCTTTCAGCCCATGGGCCAATGAATAAATAAACAGAAACGGCCAGATAAACCACCCCAACATATAAATGGTCGCTCCGAATTCGGCTAAGCTCGTAAAGAAAAATCCCATAGCTCTCCCCCCTTTTCCTGTTAAAAAAACGCACGAAATCACCGTTTCCAGTCATTTCGTGCGTCTGTTTTCAAAGAACCGAATAGGGGCATCTTCATCAGAAAACAAAGAAAGCTGTTTGGTATGTTTTCTTTTGAAGATTGCCGTCGCAATTCCCCTTAAGGGGAATTTGCTTTATTTATCTTCTTTCTTTTCTTCTGTTGTTTCTTCTTCCTCATCGTCTTCCCATTCGGAAGGGTCTACATCACCGAAGGCGGATTTCAGGAAATCTTCGCATTCATCGATCTGTTCCATCTGGAACTGTACGGAACCCAGAACGTTTTCCACATTCTTTGCATATTTTTCCATAACAGGGTCCACTTCTTCTTCGGTCATATCTTCTTCGGAAGTCACTTCTTCCGCCGCTGCTGCTGTCACGTCTGCTGCCGCTTCTGCCACAGGTGCTTCTTCTGCGGGAGCTTCTTCTGCAACTGCTGCTTTTTCTGCTGCTGCTTCGTCTGCATCCAGTTCGTCCAGATCCAGATCGTCCCAGTCTTCTTCTTCATTGCGGCGTTTTGCCTGCAATTTTTCTTTATATGTTCTTGCGTCTTCTCTCAGTTCCTGCGCTTTTTCTGTCATGCGGAATGCGGCGCTTCTTACTTTGGGCTGCATTTCGTCAGCTTTATCCGCAACCTTTGTTGCCACTTCACGGACACGGGGCTGGAGCTGTTCCGCTTTTTCTCCAACAGTTCTTGCTACACTGCCCAGGACTGCGCCGGCTTTTTCCAGTGCGCTGCCTACAGCTTTGCCCAGACCGTCTTTTTCCAGACCTGCGCCGTTCTGCAGCACAGTCAGCAGTCTTTCCGCTTCATCTACATTGATGAGCCCTTTTTCCAGCATGCTCAAAATTGCCATACGTTCTTCTTTCATAGGTTTTTCCTCCTTGCCGCTGCTTTTTGCCTCGGTTGTGATGGTATAATCTTCGGGGCGCACGTCCTGTTTGCCGAAAGCATAAAGGATAGCTGCCGCAATACGCTTGGAAGCGTTGCCGTCCCCGAAGGGATTTTTTGCCTGTGCCATGGATTCATAAACTTCTGCATCTGTCAGCAGTTCTTTTGCCATAGCGTAAATGGTTTCTTCGTCAGTGCCTGCCAGTTTCAGTGTGCCGGCTTCCACCCCTTCGGGGCGTTCTGTCACGTTACGCAGCACCAGTACAGGTTTGCCCATGGAAGGCACTTCTTCCTGAAGTCCGCCGCTGTCTGTCATAACGAAGAAAGAACGGCACATCAGGTTATGCATGTCTTTCAGATCCAGAGGATCTGTCAGGTGGATACGAGGGTTATTCCCAAGGATACGGTGTACCGGTTCCACAACGGCAGGGTTTTTATGGACAGCGTAAACCACTTCCACATCAGGGAAGTCTTCTACAATGCGTTTTACCGCATGGCAGATGTTTTCCAAGGGCTGTCCCAGATTTTCCCGGCGGTGGGCAGTCATGGCAATGACACGTTTGCCTTTGAAGTCGATGGTGTTCAGTTCTTCTTCATGGAAAGTATAATTTTCTTCAATGGTATGTGCCAATGCGTCGATAACGGTATTGCCGGTGATGAAAATGCCGTCAGCGTCGATGTTTTCCTTCAGCAGATGTTCCTTCGCCAGTTTGGTAGGCGCAAAGTGCAGGTCTGTGAGGGCACCTGTCAGGCGGCGGTTCATTTCTTCGGGGAAAGGCTGATACTTATCATAGGTACGCAGACCAGCTTCCACATGACCCACTTTCACCTGATTATAATATGCAGCCAATGCACCAGCGAATGTGGTGGATGTGTCCCCATGGACCAGTACGATGTCGGGTTTTTCTTCCGCCATAACTTCTTCCAGCCCTGTGAGAGCACGGGTGGTGATGCCTGCCAATGTCTGGCGGCTCTGCATGATATTCAGATCGTATTTGGGATGCAGGTCGAAGATCTCCAGCACCTGATCCAGCATTTCTCTATGCTGAGCGGTAACGCATACGATGCTTTCGATGCCTTCTGTCTGTTCCAGCACTTTCACCAGAGGTGCCATTTTGATGGCTTCGGGACGGGTGCCGAATACACTCATTACCTTAATCATATCTTTTTGCATAATATTCTCCTTTTATGTTACCAATGTTTACCAACGAAGCAGATATAGAATCGCTACCAGAAGTGTCAGAGAAACTGCCATACTCCAAGCTGCTCCATCATAAGAAAGGTCTTCGCCTTTGAAAACGCGCCGCAGAATAATCTCCAACGCTTTCAGTGCCGCAAACACAAACCATGCAGCCATACAGAAAACAAGAACACCAAAGATGGCATATACCATCATCTTGTCACCTTCCTTATTTGATTTCGTTGGTCAGTTTGCCGATGCCTTCGATTTCACAGGTGACCACATCGCCGGCTTTCAGGAATTTGGGGGGCTCAAAGCCCATGCCTACCCCAGCGGGTGTACCCATGGCAATGATGGTGCCTGCCTGCAGTGTCATGCCCTGAGAAAGCTGGCTGATGACTTTTGCCACGCCGTTGATCATCAGGGATGTATTGCTGTCCTGACGCAGTTCTCCATTCACATAGGAACGGATAGGCAGTGCAGGAGGATTTTCAAATTCATTTTTTGTGACGATCCAAGGCCCAATAGGGGTAAAGTCGTCCAGACTTTTGCCGAAATACCACTGTTTGTGAGATGTCTGCAAGTTTCTTGCGCTGACGTCATTCAGTACGGAATAGCCGAATACATAGTCAAAAGCGTCTGCTTCTGCCACGTTTTTGGCGTCCTTACCAATGATAACAGCCAATTCCGCTTCATAGTCCAGACTGTCTACAATATCAAAATGTCCGTCGATGGGTTCTCCATCCCCAACAGCACGGTTCACCCGTTTAGAGAAATAAATGGGCTGGGGACGTTCGCCGCCAAAAGCCTCATCGTGGAATCTGGCCGCTTCTTCTGCATGAGCATAGTAATTGATGCCCAGACAGATGACGTCCTGTTTGGGGTGCACAATGGGAGAAAGCAGACGTACTTCTTCCATAGGAATGCCGTCCATAAGTTCTGCGTTTTTCTCCAGTTTGCGCATTTTTTCTTCGGTCATGGAAGCGATGAATTCTGTCATATCCACCAGACCGCAGCCCAGATAGTTGACGGGAACCACTTCCTGTCCGTTTTTCTTCAAAATGCCTACTGCTTTGTGTCCACCCTGCATATATGTCAATACCTTCATACCATATGCCTCCTTCTTCTTTCACTCTTTTTTCTTTTGTAAAAACAAATGATTTCTACCCCTAATCATATCACAAAAGGGGCTTTTCGCAAAGTAAAATGTGTCTGTCTGCCCAAAGACGGTACCGAAAACCGTCCATACATAATATACATTCAACATACATATTCAACTATGCATTGCAAATTGCATATTATGTGTATACACGCCTTGAAATATCCATAAAACAAAACGATATTTGCATAATTATTTAATAAATACTACCAAAATACATATAAATTTGCATTTTACTCTTGCAATTCCAAAAAATGCTATGTATAATAGGCTCATAAATATTCAAGAGCATACACGATGACACATCGTTCGATTACAAGGAGGAAAAATATTATGAGCAAAGAAAAAATCGTATTGGCATATTCCGGCGGCTTAGACACATCTGTTATCATTCCCTGGTTGAAAGAAAACTATGACGCAGAAGTTATTGCAGTCTGCGGCGACGTTGGTCAGGGCAAAGAAACAGAAGGTCTGGAAGAAAAAGCACTGAAAACAGGCGCAAGCAAACTTTACATCGCTGACCTGACAGAAGAATTCATCACAGATGCTATTTACCCTTGCATCAAAGCAAACGCAGTTTACGAAGGCAAATACCTGCTGGGCACTTCCATGGCTCGTCCCATCATCGCTAAGAAACTGGTTGAAATCGCCAAAAAAGAAGGCGCAACAGCTATCTGCCACGGCGCAACAGGCAAAGGCAATGACCAGGTACGTTTTGAACTGACTATCAAAGCACTGGCACCTGAACTGAAAATCATCGCTCCTTGGCGTCTGGATACATGGGGCATGCAGAGCCGTGACGACGAACTGGCTTACCTGGAAGCACACGGCATTCCTTTCGAAGCAAGCCACGACAACTCTTACAGCCGTGACCGCAACATCTGGCATCTGAGCCACGAAGGTCTGGAACTGGAAGACCCCGCAAACGAACCTAACTACAAACATCTCCTGCAGCTGGGTGTATCCCCCGAAGATGCTCCCGATGTACCTGAATACATCACACTGGACTTTGAAGCAGGTATCCCCGTTGCAGTCAACGGCGAAAAACTGGGCCCTGTGGAAATGCTGAAAAAACTGAACGAAATCGGCGGCAAAAACGGTATCGGTATCGCTGACATCTGCGAAAACCGTGTGGTAGGTATGAAATCCCGTGGCGTATATGAAACACCCGGCGGTACAATCCTCTACTACGCACACCGCGAACTGGAATACCTGTGCACAGACAAGAAAACACAGGCTTTCAACGAAGTGGCAAGCAACAAATTCACAGAACTGGTTTACAGCGGCGAATGGTACACACCTCTGCGTGAAGCACTGAGCGCTTACTTCGACAAAGTAAACGAAACTGTAACAGGTACTGTTAAACTGAAACTGTACAAAGGCAACATCATCCCTGCCGGCAGCACTTCTCCTTACAGCCTGTACAACGAATCCATGGCAAGCTTCACAACAGGCGAACTGTACAACCACAAAGACGCTGACGGTTTCATCAACCTGTTCGGTCTGCCTCTGAAAGTACGCGCTATGATGATGGCAAACCACGAAAACAAATAATTTACGAAAACATATGTGGGGGCAGCTCACCTCGCCCCCCATTTGTTCATACATATACAAAAGAAAAAAACATGGAAACTGCCCTGCGCGGTTTCCATGAATCAAAAACCAAACGGAAACATGGACGCACTGGTTCATTCACAGTCAAACAAAACTACCTTCACTGCCTATACATGACCCATGAATCAGCAGGCTTCCAGAAAACCATGGTCAACAAAAACCGGCATAAAGACTCTATGCCACAGGTTTTTCGGGGCTGTCCCAAGGGAACAGTCCATTTTTTCTTTATCACTAAAAATTGCGGGCTTTCGCCCCATGACATAGAAAGGAAGATTTTTATGCAGAAACTTTGGGGCGGACGCTTCACCAAATCCACAGACAGCTTCACAGACCATTTCCATTCCTCCATCGGCTTTGACAGCCGCATGTATCACGAGGACATCACCGGCAGTATGGCACACGCTGCTATGCTGGGCAAACAGGGCATCATCCCTCAGGAAGACGCAGACCTCATTGTAAAAACACTAGGTGAAATTCTGGAGGACATCGAAGCAGGCAAAGTGACTTTCGACGAAAAAGCGGAAGACATCCATATGAACATGGAAACCATCCTCATCAGCCGCATTGGCGACGTGGGCAAAAAACTCCACACTGGCAGAAGCCGGAATGACCAGGTAGCACTGGACACCCGTATGTATACCAAAAAAGAAATCACCGAAATCAAAGCTCTGGTGAAAAATCTGCTGGTGGAACTGAACACATTGGCAGAAGCCCACACAGAAACCATCCTGCCCGGCTATACCCATCTCCAGCGTGCACAGCCCGTCACACTGGCGCACCATCTGCTGGCTTATGTGGAAATGTTCAAACGGGACTATGACCGCCTCTGCGACGCTTACAAGCGGACAGACGTCATGCCTCTGGGCAGCGGCGCACTGGCTACTACCACCTATCCTTTAGACCGTTATTTCGTAGCGGAACAGCTGGGCTTTGCGGCAATTTCCGCCAACAGCATGGACGGGGTTTCCGACCGTGATTTCTGTGTGGAACTGGTTTCTGACCTTTCTATGCTCATGATGCACCTGAGCCGTTTCTGTGAAGAAATCATTCTCTGGAGCAGCCATGAATTCCGCTTCATCGAGCTGGATGACGCTTACGCCACCGGTTCCAGCATCATGCCCCAGAAAAAGAACCCCGATATGGCAGAACTCATCCGTGGCAAGACCGGACGTGTCTATGGTCACCTCATGGGCCTCTTGACCACACTGAAAGGTCTGCCTCTGGCTTACAATAAAGACATGCAGGAAGACAAAGAAGCCCTCTTTGACGCCATCGACACCGTAAAAATGTGCCTGCCTGTCTTCACAAACATGATCGCAACCATGACAGTGAAAAAAGACAACATGCTTCAGGCTGCAAAAGGCGGCTTCACCAACGCCACCGACGCCGCAGACTGGCTGGTAAAACAGGGTGTGCCTTTCCGTGACGCTCACAGCATCATCGGCCATCTGGTGCTTTACTGCATCGAACACAACACCAATCTGGACGACCTTTCTCTGGAAGAATATCAGGCAATTTCCCCTGTATTCAATGAAAGCGTGTACGATGCCATCAGTGTAAAACAGTGCGTGGAAGCAAGAAATGTCATCGGCGGCCCTTCTAAAGCCATGACCACAAAGGCTATTGAAGATAACAAAGTATATCTGGAAAAATTGTAATAGTAGGATTGATAAAAATAGCGTGGAATTTATCCACGCTGTTTTTGTGTAAAAATTTGCAAGCAAAAGCCCCTCGCACTCAAAATGCGAAGGGCTTCTTTTATCCTTCCCGTTCAAACCGCACCACATAGGCGCCCAGAATCTGTTCACAGGGAATGGCTGGTGCCGTTTCCGCCGTAAAAGGCTGTTTTGGATACGTGATTTTTGCCTCTGTTGGAATGGCTGGCAGTGTTTTGCCGTTCACGCTCTCGCCTTTTGCATCTGTTTCCGTAAAATGCCAGAAAAAAGCGCAATCACAAAATTCCTTTTTCTGGTCAATACTTTCTGCCGGACGAAAGGCTTCCCCCAAAAAGAAACAGCCGTCATTATCTTTTTCTGCCGGGCATCCTCCTACAGCTCCCGTCCCTGTATAAGTAATCTGGAGAAAAGGCGTTTGAAATGTCACTGCCTTCCCATCTCTTTTGCAGGTCAGCTCTGTGTTTTCGCTGTCCCAATGGGCAACATTCAGCCAGCCCCGTTTGCCGCAGGCTTCCACCGGCGTATTCAGTTCCAGATAGTATGTTTCTGTTTCATCTGTCCGAATTTCTCCATTGATCCGCAGCACCGGACGCAGGGAAACAAAGCCCTCCGGCAAAAAAGCACGCAGGCGATCCTGTTCCACGCCGTATGCCATGACAAATTGTTCCACTTTCATATGATCACCTCTGTTTTTTCCCAAATGGCGCCCAAAGGAGCACCCCTGTCAACAAGATATATCCCACATAAATGGCGTATGTGACGCTGTTGCTCCACGTAAAACTGCCAGTGGGGTGCCCCAGCGCATAGACCACAAAACACACTGCCAACACTAAGAGCAAAAGCCCTAGTTTCCGGCTTGTTTTTTTCGTCATAAAACCGCCCCTTTCACTCTATCTTATTTTCAGCATAGCACGGCGGATGTATCTTTGACAAGTACATTTGTCTTTTTATAGATGTAAAAAAAGAGAGGCTTTTACCTCTCTTTCTCTTTACCGAAACAGTTCCACCAGTTCCGCAGGTGTTTCCACTACAGCGTCTGCACCGCAGGCGGCAAATTCTTCTTTACTGCCATAGCCATAAAGCACGCCAATGGCTTCCACGCCCAAAGCATGTGCCCCTTCGATGTCATATTTCCGGTCGCCTACCATAGCAACGTCGCTTTTTTCTGCATTCATTCGTTCCAGCACATAAGCCACTACTTTTGTTTTATTATCCCGCTGGGATGCAGGGTCGTCACCGCCGATGACTTCAAAATAATCTGCCAGTCCGAAATGTGTCAGGATGCGCACAGCGGTGCTTTCATGCTTAGATGTAGCAACGGCAAGGCGTTTGCCCATTTTCTTCAGTTCTTCCAGCATTTCTTTTACACCCGGATAAACGGCGTTTTCAAAAAGTCCCACAGAGAAATATCTCTCACGGAACACGGCTACAGCGTTGTCGATTTCTTCTTCTGTTTTCATGCCGAAAGCCTCACGGAAGCTATCCCGGAGGGGAGGCCCTACGATGAAGCCCAGTTTTTCCGCTTCCCAAACTTCTCTGCCTGTTTTTTCCTGCATATGCTGTACGGAGCGGATGATGCCCTCCGCGGAATCTGTCAATGTGCCGTCCAAATCGAACAGGACGATGTTCTGCTGCCATTTTTTCATGGTTCCCAATCCTTTCTCTTTTGCTTTCGTACTATTTTACACCCAGCTTCCCACCCTGTAAAGCTTCCCTTTTTCCCCATTTTTGGCTACACTGAAAAAAAGAAAAATTTTTTCAAAAAACTTTCGCAACTTTTTACGCGTCTCGTGCATCTAACAATCAGAAACACAAAATACTTCATCTTTTTCGGAGGAGATCCTATGAAAACCAAACGGGAAAAACAGACAGAAGACCTTCTCCTCAGTCAGTACAGCAGGTACTACCGATTGGCTTACAGCTACGTCCACAACGAACAGGACGCCCTGGACATCGTTCAGGAAAGCGCCTACAAAGCCATGCGGGACTGCCGCAGCGTCCAGAACGACGCTTACCTCGGCACCTGGCTGTATCGCATCGTTATCAACACCGCTTTGGAATTTCTGCGGAAAAACAAGCGTGAAGATACGGTAGAGGAGGTGACAGAACCGCTGACAGCAGCCGTGGGGGATTACACCAATGAGCTTGCCCAGCTCCACAGCAAATGGGAACTGGAGGAAATGCTGGAACACCTCAATGACAGAGAGAAAAGCGTCATCATACTACGATTTTTTGAGGACTGTAAACTGGAGGACATTGCCCAGATTACAGGGGAAAACCTGAACACCGTCAAGGCACGGCTGTATCGGGCACTGCGAAAACTGCGGCCCGAAGCGGAGCAGAACAGAATTTAGAAAGGAGCGTCGGGGGTTATGAAAACACAGGACGATCATAGAAGGGAGCCCATGGAAATGTGGAAAGAAGAGTATGACCAGATTCCCGTACCCCAGGAAGCAAGAGATAGAATAGAAGCAGGCATCATGAGAGCGAGATTAGAAAAGAAGAGGAGCGATCGTATGAAAAACATGAAACGTACCGGCGTGACCGCCGCAGCACTTGTACTCACATTTGGCATTGCCGTAAACGCCAGCCCCGTTGTGGCACAGGCTATGGACGGCATCCCCGTCATCGGCAGCATTGCAAGAGTGGTGACCATCCGCAACTACAACGAAACTACAGACAACGGCATGATGGCTGACATCAGCGTGCCGCAGATTGACGGCAACGTGGCAGCCAACGCGGACATGGACGCTTATGCAAAAGAACTCATCGCACGTTATGAAAAAGAAGTCGTTGCCCAGCTGGGTCAGGAAGAAGGCCACTACGCACTGGAATCCAGTTATGAAGTGGTTTCCGACAACGACAAATATGTGAGCATCCGCATCAACACCGTGGAAACCATGGCAAGCGGCGCTGAATTCGTCAAAATCTTTACTGTAGACAAAGCTACAGGTCAAACCGTATCTTTGAAAGACTATCTGAACAGCCCTGAAAAACTGGAAGCTGTGAGCCAGAACATCAAAGACCAGATGGCAACACAGATGGCAGAAGATGAAGGCAAAGTTTACTTCACAGAAGGAGAACCCGGCGGCTTCACAGGTCTGACAGGGGATGAAAACTTCTATCTGAACGAAGCTGGTGAACTGGTCATCGTATTCGGTGAATACGAAGTAGCCCCCGGTTACATGGGTACTGTATCCTTCACCATTCCCGCAGATGTAACAAAATAACCACTTTCGAGGATATCCTCATAACAAAAGGCACGGCATTTCCTTTCTGGAAATGTCGTGCCTTTTTTCTTTATTCCCCGCCCAGCAATACTGCCGCCAGAATTTCCGCCAGAGGTTCCATGGCGTTATGTACTTCCTCTTTAGTATTGGTCTGGGCACCTACTTCAATGAGGGTAGACCGTGGCAGCATATGCAGGCTGAAACGATAGGCATTGAGATAAATTTTCCGGTTGAATTCAGGAAATCTTGTGGCAGACTGGGTCTGCATCTGCAAACTGAATGCCAGATTATCGGAAACATAAGGATTATCCAGCCCCGGCGTGGGCACTGCCTGCCCATTCTGGTTCAAACGGCACAGTCCGTTGAAAAACATGATTTTCGCCGTAGGTTTGCCATTGACTTCCGTCACCAGATGGGTTCCCTCGGGGACACCATCCCGATGCATGTCGATGCAAACCTGTATAGATGGATTTTCCTCCAGAATCTTTCGGATATCCGGCTCCATACGTTCATAAGCCCCTGTGACCTGTCCTTTGCCGTTGACTTGGTCGTACACCCCATCATGGTGGAGGACTTCAATGCCGTACTTTTCTTCCAGCAGCTCCTTCAAATATTCTCCTGCGCCCCAGATGCCTTCTTCCTTGCCCTTTGACATATCGCTGTCCGCAAAGCCTTCGGAAATATGGGTATGGAAAATGAGCACCTGCGGGCCGTCCACATCTGTATCTATGGTGAAATCCTTCGCCAGTGCGTCATTGACGTTGATATCCGTAGGCAGCAGCATGGTACGGGAATCGGTGGTGTAGTACTTCTTCTGGAGATAGGAAAAATCCTGCATCCGCTCCACTTCTTCCCGGGGCAGATAGGCGGCCGCCACCTGTTCCTCCTCCTTGAATTTCAGGTCGTCAATGCCAAAAAGCCCCGTTTCTTTTGCGGGCTCCTCCTCCACTGCTTCCGTTTCTCCTGTGGTGTCTGCGCCTTCC
>NZ_CAJMDQ010000017.1 GCF_905212195.1 uncultured Anaerotignum sp.
AGGGATAACACCCAATATTCATATGAACAAAATTGTCTTCTCTCATCCAGACTATACTGTCGGTTTTGGAATCTCACCAAATCCTGACTTGAACCTATGCCAAGTCCTGCGCATCGCTGCGCTCGCGGACTATACCGCCGATCGGGAATTTCACCCTGCCCTGAAGATACTGCCGTATGTAGTTGACGCATTTATCATAGACCCATGTTAAGAAAAAAACAAGCCCCTTTTTTGAAAAAAATTGCATGGATTTGCATACAAAATTTCGTTATATTTGCATAATGACAGGAAAATGCAAATGCAGACTGCCAAAAAAGCAGAAAGGACACTTTTGGGAAAAAAGAGGGAGAAATCAGGGACTTTGGGGCAAAATAACAGGGGCAAAAAGAAAATTGCAATTTGTATGAATTTTTCTCTTGCCTTTTGTGCAAAAGTATGGTAGAGTCATTGTAATAAAAGGGAGTAGCTTGTGCGGCAAGCCGCATCGTCAGCGTTCGTCATCTCGGTGCTATCACCCGGGCGCGACTAAAAGAACATTTTCTTGAAAAGCAAGACTTTTATTGCATTACGAGAGGATTCGGTGCAATAAAAGTCTTTTTTATTTGCACGGGACACAGAGAAAGGGGAATTTCTATGGACAAACAATGGAAATTATCACAGGAAGAACTCCTGCAGGAATTGAACAGCTCCATGAACGGGCTGACAGCGGAAGAAGCCAAAAAACGGCTGGAACAGTACGGCTATAACAAATTGCAGGAAGGTAAGCGCAAAGGCGTTTTGCAGGTATTTGCGGAACAGTTTGCAGACCTTTTGGTAATCATCCTGATTATCGCAGCCGTCATTTCCGCTCTGACAGGCGGTCTGGAAGGCACCATCGTTATTCTGGCAGTATTGATTCTCAATGCCATTTTGGGTACGGTACAGCACTTCAAAGCCCAGAAATCTCTGGACAGCCTGAAAGCGATGGCAGCACCCAATGCCCGTGTCATTCGTGACGGCCAGAAAATGGAAGTGCCTGCGGCAGAACTGGTGCCCGGCGACATCCTGCTCTTGGAAGCAGGGGACGTGACCGCTGCAGACGGCCGTGTATTGCAGAACTTCTCCTTGCAGGTCAGCGAAAGCGCACTGACAGGGGAATCTGAAAACGTAAACAAAATCGACACACCCATCGATCAGGATGAACTGCCTTTGGGTGACAGATTGAATATGGTATACAGCAGCTCTCTGGTGTCCTACGGCCGTGCGGTGGTACTGGTCACAGGCACAGGGATGCAGACAGAAATCGGTAAGATTGCAGACCTGATGGAATCTGCTCAGGAAAAGGCAACACCCCTCCAGCGCAGTCTGGACGATTTCTCCAAGAAACTGTCCATCATCATCATGGTTATCTGTGCCATCGTCTTTGGTTTGGGTGTATGGCGGAACATGGGTCTGGCAGACTCTCTGATGTTTGCCGTGGCTCTGGCAGTTGCTGCAATTCCCGAAGCTCTCAGCTCCATCGTAACCATCGGTCTTGCCATTGGTACACAGAAAATGGCAAAAGAAAACGCCATCATCAAAAACCTCCGTGCCGTGGAAGGTCTGGGCTGTGTATCCGTTATCTGTTCCGATAAAACAGGTACTCTGACACAGAACCGTATGACTGTAAAGAAAGCTTATGCCAACGGCAAAGTTTGGGAACCCGAAGAAGCAAAAGGCAATGATAAAGCCGTGAACGGTCTGGTGGCAGAAAGTGTATTGTGTAATGACGGCGCCATCAACGGCGAAACAGCAGTGGGCGACCCTACAGAAACCGCTCTGCTGTCCTTCTGCCGTACCATTGGCGGCGATGAAAATAAAGTCAGAGAAGAATTCCCTCGTTTGCAGGAAATTCCCTTTGACTCCGACAGAAAACTCATGTCTACTCTGCATTTCAGAAACAACCGTTATGAAATGCTCATCAAAGGCGCACCTGACGTGCTGCTGGCAAGATGTACTTCCATCGACCAGAACGGCGAAATCCTGCCTTTGACTGATGAAATCCGCAGTGCCATTGTAGAACAGAACAGAGAGTTTTCCTCTCAGGGTCTGCGTGTACTGGCGTTTGCCAAAAAGGTTCTTTCTGAAAACCGCCCTCTGACACTGGAGGACGAAAACGACCTGATTTTCACTGGTCTGATTGCTATGATGGACCCTCCTCGTGTGGAATCCGCTCCTGCTGTTGCGGACTGCCGCAGAGCTGGTATCCGTCCTGTTATGATCACCGGTGACCATAAGATCACTGCTTCTGCCATCGCAAGAGAAATCGGCATCCTGCAGGATGGCGACAGAGCTGTAGAAGGCAGCGAGCTGGAAAAAATGACAGACGAAGAACTTCGCAATGAAGTAGAACATATTTCCGTTTATGCCCGTGTATCTCCTGAGCATAAAATCCGTATCGTAAGAGCATGGCAGGACAGAGGTCATGTGGCAGCTATGACAGGTGACGGCGTTAACGACGCGCCCGCACTGAAACAGGCTGACATTGGTATTGCCATGGGTATCACCGGTACAGAAGTATCCAAGGACGCAGCGTCCATGATTCTGACAGACGATAACTTCGCGACCATCGTCAAAGCCGTAGCCAACGGCAGAAACGTATACACCAATATCAAGAACTCCATCCAGTTCCTGCTTTCCGGTAACTTGGCTGGTATCTTGGTGGTTATGATCACATCCCTGTTTGGCTTGCCTCTGCCTTTCACGGCAGTACAGCTGCTGTTCATCAATCTTTTGACAGACAGCTTGCCCGCACTGGCAGTAAACATGGAAAAACCCACTGGTGACCTGCTGAACCAGAAACCCAGAAGCCCCAAAGAAGGCATTCTGACAAAAGATTTCTTGCAGACATTGGGTATCCAGGGTGTGCTCATTGCAATCGCTACTATGGCAGCGTTCTATCTGGGTATGCAGATCAACAACGGCATGGCTTGCACCATGGCTTTTGCAACACTTTGTTTGGCACGTCTGTTCCACGGCTTCAACTGCCGCGGTTCCCGTTCCATCTTCCGTCTGCCTTCCAATCCTTACAGCGTAGGTGCTTTCTTCGTAGGCACACTGCTGCTGATGCTGGTACTGTTTGTGCCCGCTCTCCATGGATTGTTTGACATCGACAACGCTCTGACACTGACAAACATCGGTCAGATTGTAGGTCTGGCATTTGCGCCTACTCTGCTGATTCAGCTGTCCAGAATCGTCAGAGGCAAATAAGCTTACGTCACCCTATGGGGTTATGTGCAGTATAACCCCATAGCGATTTTGATTCCCCGTATTTCCCTCCCAAAAAAATACGGGGTATTTTTTTGCAACCTGTAAAAATGACCTGAAAGGAGAAATATATGTGCAGATTTCCCCTGCTTTGTAAGATCATCCATACCACCCATGTGGAACACTTTGCCCTCGGTTATGTGGCAGTTTTGCTGCTGGTTGCCCTTGGCGTCTGGCAGGTAGAGCCGGATATCACCACCTTTTCCGATGGTTTATGGTATTGCTTTGCCGCATCCACCACCATTGGCTTTGGGGATATTGTGGCAGTAACGGCGGTAGGGCGTATCCTGACGGTGATACTGGTGCTTTACGGTATTTTTGTCATTGCCCTCATTCCCGGTGTTGTAGTCAATTACTTTGTAGAGTTCAATAAGATTCGCTATAACGAAAGCCTGCTGATGTTCATGGATCAGCTGGAGCATCTGGATACCCTGTCCAAAGAAGAACTCCGGGAGATTTCCCAAAATATCCGTAATTTCCGCGGAAAATAAAAAAACAGAGCATTTCTTTTGAGAAATGCTCTGTTTTTATTTGCGGGCAAGTTCTTTTTTCTTAAAAATCAGGGTGTTGCTTGCCACCTGACTGTACAACGACCGCAGGTGTCCGCTGTTGCGCATGTACTGGGTCAGTACATAAGTCAGGTCTTTGTCACGAAAATCCCGATGAAGGGCAATGGAAGGCGTTGTGGGCTGGGGCGGGAAGATTTCTTTTTGCAGCTGCATGGTCAAATCCATGAGGGCAGGGTATTCTTCTCGTTCCGCCGAGCCTGTCTGCATGAGGTATGCCGTCTGTTCCAGTTCGGAGAATGTTTTCCAGAGGGTCACCAGCAATTCATGATACACTGTGCCCGTTTCTCCCGGCAGTTCTTTCTGTATGTATTCCCTGCATTGGGCGTAGATCATATGGAACTCTGTCAGCAGTTCATTGTACTCATGTAAATCCACATTTTGTGATAAACTCCGTCTGGCAATTTCCCAGTAGGAAGCGTGGAGCTGGAAGAGCCGCCGCAGGTTCAGGGCAAACTGCTTTTCTTTTGTGGTAGGGAAGAAAAACAGGTTGATGACGGAAACCAGCAGCACCGCCGTGATGACATAGGCAATACGCAGCCAGATCAATGTATTGTCCTGCATGGACATGGACGCCAGAATCAGGGCAAAACTGGTGGAGAAAATGGGCTGTACCCATGTGCCGGGGGTGGAGCAGTACATGAAGAACATCATGAGAAATGCAAAGGCAAACTGCATGGGTACCGTGGGCAGGAAAGGCTCAACCAGTGCCACCAACAAACAGCCCAAAGCTGTACCGATGGGACGAGTCACCAGACGATGCTCGCTGTCCTCAAAGCTGGGCTGGAGCAGCAAAAATGCGTTCAAAGGGAACCAGTATACATGGTTTGCGTGGGAGATTGCCATGGCGCCGCAGCTGATGGTCAGCACCACAGAAAGCCGCAGGGCAAACCGTGTTTCGATGGAATGACGGGAAATGCGCCGCCGGAATTTCAGCCATGTTTCCTGCCAGTCTACGCCGAACCATTGGAGATTCTGCTTCTTTGTGGCAGGGTAAGTATGACAAATCAGTATGAGCATGTGCAGGCAGCTCCGGTAAAAGATGCGCACTCGTCCTTCGGGCATTTCTCTTTGCTCCAAAAGAGTACGGGCTTTGGCAATGAGTTCCGTGTTGTCTGTTTCGTTGAGGGTTTGGGACGCTTCTTCTGCCAGTTCTGCCACCTCTGTCAGACGAGGCAGGGCATTTTGCTGGACTTCGTCCTGCTGCCATGCTTTGTCTCGCACCAGATAAAAACTCCGCTGGAACATGACCGCCAGCATATCAAAGCATTTTTTGCCGTGGTCACCTTTCTGGAACACCGTCTGCATCTGGTATGCCATGCGGTGGTAAGTGTCCTCTAATTTGTAAAGTTCTTTGGAAAAATCGTCGTCTGTTTCCCCGCCAGCGATGCGGGTGAGCATTTGAGAAAGCTGTTTCAGTCCGGTGTGCAGTGTCTGAACCGTAGGTTTTGCCTGCTTTTTGCCCCGCTGCAAATAGGGGTACAGCTTCAGTACAATGGCCAGGAATACCCAGCAGACCAGCACCACTTCCAGCTGTACGCCAAAGTCCCTTGGTTCCGGCGGCATGAATTGCAGGAATACGAATATCATGGCGCTGGCAAAGTATCCTTTTGGCACAAATTGTGAAGATTGCAGGAAAACCAATGCAAAGGGAATGGTGAAATTCAAGAGCAGAGAAAGGGGCGTATCCAGTGTGGCAATCATGGCGAAAAGGGCAAGGGCTTCGCAGATGACCAGCTGACGGAAAAGATATCCCCAGGAGTTGTATCGGGCATGGCGGATTTGGAACAGTACCGTGATGACAGAGGCTGTCATGACAAACTGCAGACCAAAAAACACTGCCACCAGCAGGAAAGATGCGCCGAAAAAAAGCACCACCGGCAGTGCACCCCGCCAGTTGGGCCGAAATTTGGGCAGATATTTTTTGATTTTTTCCATGGATACACCTCCTTTTTTCTTTCGTGTTAAGATTTTGTATATTTTTTATGATAGCACAGTTTGGCGGTGTTGAAAATACAGTGGGAAATTTTTCGATATTTTGCGGGGAAATGACAGCAGAAAAATCCTTATGTTACGGATATTACGATTTGTTTAAGGCTTTCTTACGAATGGCGGAAAACAGTTGTTTCTTAGGGAAAAACAGGGTACAGTAGCATTAGAAGAGGATAAAAATTCCATGAAAAGTTTTTCATTGATATGGGGGTGTAATTTATGAAGAAGAAACATGCAATTACCATTACAGCTGTGCTGGCGGCTTCCATGGCTATGAGCGTTACCGCTTTTGGTGCGCCTACGGACATTCAGGGCCACTGGGCACAGAATACCATCAACAAATGGGTGGACAAAGGGGACATCAGCGGCTATCCTGACGGGACTTTCCGCCCTAACAACATGATTACCAGAGCGGAATTTGTGGTTCTGGTAAACAACGCCATGGGCTACACAAAGAGCGGATATGCTTATTTCTCCGACGTACCCAGCCATTACTGGGGCAAAAACGCCATCCAGACCGGCGTAGCAGCAGGCTATATTTCCGGCGACGGCAACGGCATTTTCCGTCCCAATGACCCTGTCACCAGACAGGAAGCGGCGGCCATGATTTCCCGTATTCTGGATTTGAAACAGAATGAAAGCCGCGCATATCGCTACACCGATTCCTATGCTATTTCCAATTGGGCAAAAGGCGTGGTAGGCGCTGTCAGCGAAGCAGGCATCATGGCAGGCTATCCCGATGGCTCTTTTGGGCCTAATAAAGTGCTTACCAGAGCCGAAGCCGTTCTGGCACTGGATAAGACCGTGAACTACAAGCCCGGTGACAAGGAAGAAGACAAAGAAGAAACCAAAAAAGAAGATATGCTTCTGACCCAGTCCAAGCTGGAAGATACCACCATCACAGGTGACCTGACCATTTCCGACCGTCTGGGTACAAAGACCATCACACTGGATAACGTGACCGTCAAAGGCAAACTCATTGTAGATGGCGGCGGCGAAATCATCCTGAAAGATTGTGACATCAAAGAAATGGTGATGGACCAGAAGGATACCGCAGTGAAAGCCAGCGGCAAGACCACCGTGGAAAAAACCACATTCCAGAAAATCGGTAAACTTACCGGCGGCGATTATACAGATGTTATTGTGGATAAAGAACTGTCCGGTTCTATCACCATCGACGCAAAGGTGCGGAATCTGACACTGGACGCAGAAACAGACCTGAAACTGGGTTCTGACGCCAGAATCAAAAATATGGAAATCACCAAAAACGCTGATAAGGCTACCATCGACTTTTCCAAAGGGAAAGTGGAAGATATGACCGTAAAGGATAAAGTGACCATCAAAGGCAGCGGCGATATCGATACCATGACTGTTTATGTCAGCGATGTAAATACCAGCATCCGTCCGGATA
Organism: uncultured Anaerotignum sp.; assembly: GCF_905212195.1. Classification (GTDB taxonomy): domain Bacteria; phylum Bacillota; class Clostridia; order Lachnospirales; family Anaerotignaceae; genus Anaerotignum. Next base: position 7,255 of record NZ_CAJMDQ010000017.1, read on the forward strand.
CAGTGAAGACAAAGGACGGCGCAAGTAAGCCCAATTATACCGATGATGACGACGATTGGACCAGCTCCAGTAGTTCCCGTCGGAATGTCACCATTACCAGTGACCGCAGCGGCGGCACTTATCGGAACGCAACCGTTACAAAAAGCGGTGTGACTGTGAAAAACATGACTGTACGGGAAAATCTGTACATTGACAGCGACGTGAAAGACGGCGAAGTCAGATTTGACGGCATGACCATTTACGGCAATGTTTATATCAAAGGCGGCGGTGAAAACTCCGTATACTTTGAAGATTGTAAAATCAGCGGCAATATTTACGCTGAAAAAACATACGGCGATAAACCTGTTGGCCTGAAACTGGACAATAAGACTGCACAGGCACTGAAAGGCACGCTGTATATCCGTCAAAACGGTGCAGAAGTGGTTGGTCTGGAAAGCGGCAATGGCACATATTTGAAACAGATTGTTGTGGATACAGATAAACTGACCACACTGGATGATCTGCAGGCAGACCGCGTGGAAATCGTTGCAGCCAATGCGGATGTGAAGATTCCCGCAGGCACCATCGTCAGAGAACTCTATGTGAGCGATAAAGGATACGGCAGAATCGATTTGAACGGTACCATCGGCAAATTGCAGGCAGACAATTCCATCACTGTCAAAGGCAATGGCCGCATTGATGAAAAATCCGGCAAAGTAACCGTAGAACAGGGCGTGAAGATCGGCGTAACCAGTGTGACACTGGATCAGACCGACTTGACACTGGATGCAAATGGCACAGCAAAACTGACTGCAAACGTAAAACCTGATGACGCTACCACGAAGACTGTAACTTGGAAGAGCGACAATGAAGGTGTAGCAACCGTTGACAATGAAGGTAATGTAACTGCAAAAGCAGCAGGTACAGCCACCATCACTGCAACGGCGGATGGCAAGAGCGCAAGCTGCAAAGTGACTGTCAATGGACAGCCAGCAACTGTACCTGTACAGAGCGTAGAACTGAACACCAATAAAGTGGAACTTTCCGTAGGGGAAGGCAATGAACTTCAGGCAACCGTAACACCGAAAAATGCAACGAACCAAAAAGTGACATGGAAAAGCAATGATACAACCATTGCAACAGTAGATGAAAATGGCAAAGTGGTTGCCCAGAAACCCGGTAATGCAACCATTACCGTTACCACAGTTGACGGCAATAAAACAGCTACCTGTGAAGTAATCGTCAAAGAAACACCTGTAGCGGTAACAGGCGTAGGACTGAACACCAATAAAGTGGAACTTTCCGTAGGGGAAGGCAATAAACTTGTGGCAACAGTGACACCGGAAGCAGCTGCAAATAAAGAAGTGACATGGAGCAGCAATAATCCGGAAGTAGCAACAGTAGAGCAGGATGGTAAAGTGGTTGCCCAGAAACCCGGTAATGCAACGATCACAGTAACTACAAAAGATGGCAATAAAACAGCCACATGCGAAGTAACCGTCAAAGAAACACCTGTAGCAGTAACAGGCGTAGGGCTGAATACCAATGATCTGAAACTTTCCGCAGGGGAAGGTAATCAATTAGTGGTAACTATCACACCGCAACATGCCACTAATCCAAAAGTAACATGGAAAAGCAGTGCACCAGAAGTGGCAACAGTAGATGCAAATGGTAAAGTGATTGCGCAGGCACCCGGTACTGCAATGATTACAGTTACCACAGAAGATGGCAATAAAACAGCAACTTGCAAAGTGACCGTGTTGTCTGTAAATAAAGAAAAACTGGCTGCCCTGATGCAGGAAGGCAATAACCTGCTGGCAACACCGACTTCTACTGCTGGCAGCAATATTGCTCCCGATCAGAAATGGGTGACAGAAGTGCAGAAAAACACTTTGAAGGCAGCAGTGGATACCGCGAAAGCAGTTTATGACAAACAGGATGTGGATCAGAACACGATTGACGCGGAATATCTCAAATTACAAAAAGCCATCACCACATTCAAAGGAGCAATGAAGCCCGGCACCAAAGCAGAAATGCGGACAACATACTCCTTCTGGGATCTTTGGTAATATTTGAAATCACATGATTCACCATTTCGGCGGCAGGCAAATGCCGCCGGTTTTCCGTCCCAACAAAAAAACATCCCCTCTTTTTTTAGAGGGGATGTTTTGCTTTCCAGAAAGGATTATTTTCTCAGGTCTTCCATGAGCTGTGTTTTGCCTTCTGTCTTTTCATCTTTCATTTTGATGACTTTGGCAGGGGAACCAGCTACAACAGCACCAGCGGGTACGTCTTCTGTTACCACTGCGCCTGCTGCAACAACAGCGTTTGCACCGATGCGTACGCCTTCCAGTACCACTGCGTTAGCGCCGATCATTACGCCGTCTTCAACAATAACGGGTGTTGCGCTGGGGGGTTCCAGAACGCCTGCCAGCACTGCGCCTGCGCCAACGTGTACGTTTTTGCCTACAGTTGCTCTTGCGCCCAGAACAGCGTTCATGTCAACCATGGAGCCTTCGCCGATTTCAGCACCGATGTTGATCACAGCGCCCATCATAACAACAGCGTTTTTGCCGATGCTTACCCGGTCACGGATGAATGCGCCGGGTTCGATGCGTGCTTCCACGCCAGTGATGTCCAGCATGGGAACTGCGGAGTTTCTTCTGTCATATTCCATAGCGCAGTCAACGATAGCGTCTTTTTTGCTGTCCAGCAGAGCCTGTACGGCAGCGTGGTCGCCCATGAGGATCCAGAAATCCCCCTGACCGAATACTTTCACGCCTTCAGCGGATGCGCCGCTCAGGTCGCCTTTTACATATACTTTGACAGGTGTTGCCTTTTTGGCTTCCTTGATGTATTTCGCAATTTCATAGGGATTGGTCATATCATAATCCATGGGTAAATCTCTCCTTTATCTTTTGATTTTTGTATTTGCCTTTTATTATATACGAAAATGGGGAGATTTTCCACAGAATTTGTATCCTTTCCAAAGAAAGATGTCTGTGATACAATGAGAACAATCAGAACAAAGGAGGAAAGCCAATGGAAGCGTATTTTCAAAACATGGTAGAAGAACTGCGGCAGATTCGCCGCGATTTGCATAAAATCCCCGAACTGGGGCTGAAGGAATACAAAACCTCCGCCTATATTCGGGAGAAACTCACAAGTTTCGGTATTACAGAGCTGGAAACATGGCTGGAAACAGGCGTGGTGGCAGTGATTCGGGGCAAAGGCAAGGGACAAGCGGTGGCATTCCGTGCGGATATGGATGCCCTGCCCGTAACAGAACAGACAGGCTGCGACTTCACTTCGGAGCATGTGGGCTGTATGCATGCCTGCGGTCATGACGGTCATGTGACAGTGCTGCTGGGCTTTGCCAAATACTTGCAGGAACACAAAGACGAACTGGAAAACGATGTTGTCCTCATTTTCCAGCCAGCGGAAGAAGGACCCGGCGGCGCACAGCTTTTGGTGGATGCAGGACTTTTTGAAAAACATCCCGTTCGCTGTATCATCGGCTGTCATATTTTCCCGCAGGTACCTCAAGGGAAGGTGGCTTGCCGCAAAGGCGCCATGATGGCAAGAAATGGGGAAGTGGATGTACATATTTATGGGGAAAGTGCCCACGGTGCACAGCCCCAGCTGGGACATGACGCCGTTCTTGCGGCAGGGGCAGTCATCACAGGGCTGCATACCATCCTTTCCCGAAACGTATCCCCTCTGGACAGCGGCGTATTGACATTCGGTGCCATCCACGGCGGCGAAGCCTGCAACATCATCGCCAAGGAAGTGAAGCTGGAAGGCACTATGCGCGCATTCAGCGACGAAGCCTATGAAACCATGACAAAGCGGGTGCAGGAAGTGGCTTCTGGCATTGCGGCTGGTTATGGCTGCAAAGGAGAAGCGGTGTTCCGTCATATGTATCGCGTGGTGGATAACGACCCGAAACTGGTAGAACTTTTGCAGGAAGTGGCAGGGGACAACTACGAAGAAACACCCCCTTATATGCTGGCGGAGGATTTCTCTCTGTACCTCCAAAAAGTGCCGGGAATGTTCTTTTTCCTGGGCAGTGGAAACGCGGAAAAAGGCTATACCCATTCTCTCCATAGCGCACAATTCCAGTTTGACGAGGAAATTTTGGCGTTGGGCGTTGAAACATACGCCAAACTGCTGAAAAAACTGGCAGAATAAAAAACTTTATAAGAAAAGAAAAAGCTGGAATCCCTTGGGATTTCAGCTTTTTTATTTGGAAATAGTTGTTTTTGGTTTTAAGCAGCCATAGCTGTCAGGGAGTCTGTCAGTGTTTCCAGAGATTCGATTTCATGGGAAACCTGCTGTTTCAGACTTTCTGTTTCTGTGGAAACGGCTGTGTTCAGTGTTTCCAGTTCTTCTGTGTAGTCTGTGTCACCGCTTTCCGCTTTTTCCTGGAGGCTGTTGATGACATCATACAGGTCTACGTGACTCTGTACACGGCCTGCGCCCCACATGAGACGGTCAGCAGGCTGATCCAGTACGTAGTCTGTGAAGTGGTCGAAAGTTTCTCTGCTCCAGTCGTAAGCGTACCAGTTGTTGTCGATGAGGTACAGGCTTTCGTCTAGTGCCTGCTGTGCATTGCCAGCTTCCAGTGCTTCAATGCTGCTTTCCAGTGCAGACAGGTTGTTCTGGCTGTGTTCGTGAGGGAAAATGGAAACGTCTTCCCATGTCAGGCGTACGAACTGGTCTTCCGCATAACGGAAAGCTTCCAGTACCTGACTGTGGAGGGCGCGTGTTTCTGCCAGAATTTTGTCAGCGGTTTCTGTGTCGCCTGCTTCCAGGGCAGCGGCATATTCGCTGTTGGCGGTGTTTACTTTTTCCCAGGCTTCTGCCGCAGCGGCTTCTGCTGTATCCAGAGCGGCGTTCAGTGCGTCAGCGGCGTTGGAGCCGTCTTCCAGTGTCAGTGCAGACAGGCGTTCTGTGTCCATGGTATCCCGCATGGTCTGGATTCTGGTGGAGAAGTCCAGAGGGGATACAGCGCAGTGGTCATAAGCCAGCATCAGCAGACCGTACATGTTGTGGTGGAACAGGAATGCTTCGGGGCTGTATGTATCTGCGTTGTCGAACTGAGAATGGTAATGGGTTTCTGCGAAACCGCCGCGCAGGGCAGTTACGTTGGAAGGTACGCCAGCGATGGACAGGGAGAAGTCGTCAGACCATGTCTGTGTGGGTACGATGACTTCGATGCCGTCCTCGAAAATGCCTTCTACGGCAGGTACCAGTGTTTTGAAATCTTCTGTGAATGTTTTCAGTTCGTAAGAAGTACGGATCTGGTCGGTGGTGCCTTCGGCCATGGCAGGCAGTTCAAAGTTGATGTCTGCCACCACTTTGCCAACCCATTCGGGATGTACCCGGAAGATCTGGTTGTAAGCCCCTGTGGACCAGTCGTAACGTGTGTCGGAAACGCCCCATTCTTCCGCAGCCATTGCGCAGAATACCAGTGTTTTTTCTGGTTCATAACCGCTGTCGATGATGCCTTTGGCAATGCCCATCATCAGGGCAATGGCAGCGTTGTCATCCTGGAAACCAGTGAAGTAAGAGTCGTAATGAGCGCTCATGAGCACCATGGCATCAGGGTCTTTGCCGGGGATGACGCCAACGACGTTGTAGGAAGTGCCGTCACGTTCCACTTTGCTGTCAGCGTTGAATGTAACAGTCAGTTCGTTGACACCTTCCGCTTCCATGATGGCGCGGAGTTCATCGGCGTGGGTGCGGCTGATGGAGAAAGCGGGTGCGTCTTCAGGGCCGCAAACATCCTGGGCGTTGAGCGCATCAGGGCTCACTTCGCCGTAACCGCCGTCCTGTGCTGCCAGAATAGCAGCGGCGCCGTTCAGGTGTGCTTCATAAGCAGGGTAGTTGATCCACCAGTTATCTCTCTGATTGATGTCTACCAGTACCAGTTTGTCTGTGACGTCCAGCTCTGCCAGATCGTCTTCGGTGCCTTGGCCCCCGTCAATGAGGGTAAAGGTCTGGGGACCTTCTGTCTGGAATGTGGTCTGGTAACCGCCCAGTTCCACAGTCTTTTCTGTGCCGTCAGCCGCTGTGTAAGTGAGCTGTGCGGTACGGAAGGTCCATGTATCTAAAGTAAAGGCATCTTTTGTCACATCGGACAGACCAATGGCTTCCATTTCGGCTTTCAGCAGATCGCCAGTAGCGATTTCAGCGTCGGAGCCTGCGGTGCGGTAGCCAAGGGCGTCATTGGAACGGATCTCCTCCAGCTTACGTGCCAGATTGTAGGAGTATTCCGTGTCTACGTGTTCCAGATAAGCTGTCTGGGCAGCAGTCAATGCGGCAGTTTCACTCTGAGGCGTTGCTGTCGTGCAGGCAGAAAGCATCAGAACCAGTGCCAGTACCAGGGAAATCCCTTTTGCGATTTTTTTCATTTATCAACATCCTTTCTTTGGGTGGACTCTCCCAGCCCCTTTTTTGTTTTTCTGCATGAACACATGCGAGCATAAGCATACCAATTAATTTATAAAAATGCAATACTTTTTGTTTAGTAATTTTATACAAAATTTTTAGTGATAGGTTTGCGTCATTGAAAAACATAGCATAGTAAAAGAATATGCTTTTGCAAAAAAAGAAAATCGAGCAGTCTTTGCAGACGCCCGATTTTGCGATAAAATGGCATGTTTATGCAGTTATTTCTCCAGCAGATTTTTCAGTGTCATCAGGTCTTGCTGATAAGTTTCGGACAGTGCCCGATTGTAAATGATGGCTGCGGGATGGTAGAGAGGGAAGAGGATTTTTCCGTCTTCCAATGTGAAAGGCTTGCCGTGCCAGTCCCCAATGACGGCTTTGGCATCCCCTGTGACCGCTTTCAGTGGCACATTGCCCAAAGTCACAATCCACTGAGGATTCACCACTTTGATTTCTTCCTGCAAAAAGGGCAGGAAAAAGGCGATTTCATCCTTGGAAGGGGGACGGTTCACAGCTTTCCCCGTTTTGGGGCTTTCCTTGGTGGGGCGCAGCTTTACCACGTTGGAGATATAGATTTCTTCCCGTTTCAAGCCGATGGTTTCCAGAAACGCAGACAGGTTTTTCCCAGCCTTGCCCACAAAGGGACGTCCCTGCTTTTCTTCATCGCCGCCGGGGGCTTCACCAATCATCATCAGTCGGGGATTCTGGCAGCCGTCACCGAACACCAGTTTTTTTTCTGCGTAGGGGGAAGCGGATGCGGCTTCCTGCAATCTGGCACATAATTGTGTCAAATGGTCCATTTTTCTATCCTTCCTTTCCGGTTATCCACATGGTTTTTGGGTTATCCACAGAAAAAGTGTGGATAACAGTGGTTCCCTGTGGACTATATCTTGTTTTTTCAAATTTTTTTAGTGGAATATATTGAAAATTTGGGGTGGTTTTTGTTACATTTTCACCTTTTCCCACTTATTGTATCCTATTCTGTGTATAAATGGCAAGTTATCCCCAAAAAAAGAAGTGGAAAACCTGTGGGGAAAAGTGGTCGGTTTTGTACAAAAAAAGACGGCTGCTCCCAGCTTGTCAAGAGGGAACAACCGTCCGCAAACCTCATTCTTTGGCACGGAACATGAGGAAGAACACCAGAGCGCCGGAGAGGAATCCTCCCAGATGGGCCCAGTTGTCCACACCCACATCCAGAAAGCCCATGGCAAGGGCTGTGAATGCCAGCAATATCATGGTGGCGTAGTTCATGCCGGTATAACGGGAACCTTTCTCCCGGGTGAGGATGAGCATGGCGCCCAAAAGCCCGAAGATGGCACCGGATGCACCGATGGAGGCATAATGCCCCAGAAAAACGCTGCACAGTCCGCCGCAGATGCCGGAAATGAGATATAAAATCACATAACGGACTTTGCCCAGCAAAAGCTCTGCCCGACTGCCGAAGTAAAACAGGTAAATGCTGTTGGCGGCAAGATGCATGATACTGCCGTGAAAGAACATGGCGGTGATGAGGCGGTAATACTGCCCCTGTCCCAATACCGCTTCCCGGCTGACGCTGAAACGCTCCCAAAGAAATTCGTTCTGTCCTGTCACCATACCGTAAAGAAGCAGGACAGCGCAGATGGCGAAGATGGAGAAAGTCACCACAGGGCGTTTTCCGGCGGTGTCTTTCCGCAGGGTGTCCTTGGGCAGTTCTTCTCCGGTGGCTGCCATCCGCAGCAGTTTTTCAATGCCCATAAGCTTGTCCGGACTGCCGTCGGCCACCTGCAAAGTTTGGGTGTCCGTGGCGTAATGCCAAGCGATGTGATGCAGATTGCCCATGCGGTCTGTGTCTGCTAAGGGACGGATTTCCGCCAGAGACTCCGGGCCAATGGTCAGATACAGACAGATGAGTTGGGTGCATTGGATTTGAGGAAGTTTTTCTTGCAGTCCCTCCACAAAAACAGCCACATCTTCTCGATGTTCGGCATTGTCATGGGGCTGTACTGCCAGCACACAGCAGACAGGATTTTCGATGCGTATGTACAAATCAAAAGCAGGGGTATCCTCCGGTTGCTGTACAAGGCGAAAATCCTTCTGCAAAAGCAGGCTTTGTAGATTTGTTGCCAGTTGTTCAGGTGTCATAGAAAGACTCCTTTCTGAAAAAAATGGGGAAAATGAAAAAAGCCATCGGATTGGGGGACCCGATGGTTCTTTTCGGCAAGTGATAAGAAAAATGGGGGTATTCTTATCATAAAAGAAGACTTTGTTTCCGATAAAACCAGCGTTTCCGATACTGATCTTATCTGTGGATATCATATCACAAATCATGTTGTGCTGTCAATTTGCCCAAATGATTTTTCTGCCATTTCTTCTCGACAGGAGTTTACAAAAACCTACATTTTCTCAAAGAAAAGGGCAGGGTGTCAAAAGTTGACACCCTGTCGTCAAAGTCTCATTTCATTCAAGACTTTGACGAGTAGACAGAAGTATAAAGCAGGAGTTCCATGGACTTAAAAGCCTTGAAACTCCTGCTTCTCCTCGTCGGAAATGAATTCCGCCTGCGGATTCCACTTGGGGAACTACATACCGCAAAGAAGTGCGGACAGCCATTTATGGCTGGCGTTTGCGGAGCAAACGTATTGACCATGGTTCCCCAAACCCCTTCCGCGTTCCTGCAAAAGTATAAAATCTAGTCTTTTGACAGACGAAGAGGCATGTCCAGAAAAGACATGCCTCTAAATCTCATAAATCAATCTTTGATTTCGTCCCAGATACCAGCTTTGGTATAGAGTTCATAGAAATGGTTGGTAGGGCCTACGCCTTTGCCGATGTCCAGAGAATGGGCAATGGCTGTTGTGATGTAGTCTTTGGCAATGCGCACTGCTTCTTCCACAGTTTTGCCTTTTGCCAGATTTGCCGCGATACAGGAGGACATGGTGCATCCTGTGCCGTGGGTATTCTTTGTATTGATACGGTCAGAATGAAGTGTCACAATGTTTTCCCCGTCAAAGAGCAGGTCTGTAGCGTCGTCTTCCAGATGACCGCCTTTGATGAGCACGTTTTTGGCACCCATTTTATGAATGGCTCTTGCTGCCTGTTCCATGGAAGCCAGGTCATTGATCTTCAGGCCTGTGATGACTTCTGCTTCCGGCAGGTTAGGAGTGATGACATAAGCCAGAGGAATCAGTCTGGTGATGAGGGCTTCTTTGGCTTCGGGCTGCATCAGGTCAAAACCGCTCTTGGAAATCATAACAGGGTCCAGCACAACATTCTTGGGCTGATACTGTTCCAGTTTATCCGCAATGGCGTGGATGGTAGGAATCTGGGATACCATACCGATTTTTACAGCGCTTACTTCAATGTCTGTAAAAATGGCGTCAATCTGGCCTTTGATGATTTCAGGGTCAATGTCCTGACAGCCAAATACACCCTGTGTGTTCTGGACAGTTACCGCTGTGATAACGCTCATACCATAAGTGCCCTGTGCGGAAAATGTTTTCAGGTCCGCCTGAATGCCAGCGCCGCCGCAGGTGTCAGAACCAGCTATGGTCAATACATGTTTCATACTTCATTCCTCCTGTTTTCAAATACTCTTTTTTGCTGCCTGCACAAAATGGGCAGACTTCAGCAAAATCATGGCAATGACGCTGCCGCCGAAGGAGCTGAGCAGGAAAGAAGGCACAAAAGCCAATGCGCCGGCTTCCTGACCCATCAAAAGGATTGCCATGGGCACTGCCAAAAGACCGCCCAGAACCCCTGTGCCAACCACTTCCGCAGCTGCCGTTGCCCAATTGTTCTTTGTCATTTTATACATCATCCCTGCCAGAAACGCCCCTACCATACTGCCGGGGAATGCCAGCAGAGAGCCTGTGCCCATGAAGTTGCGCAGCAGGGAAATGCAGAAAGCGTTGATGACGCCGTAAGCAGGCCCCAGAAATACTGCCGCCAGTATATTCAGGGTATGCTGCACAGGGAAGCATTTGGATGCCCCCACAGGGATGTAAATGATATTCCCAGCCAGAACGCCCACTGCAATGAACATTGCCGAAATTGCCATTTTCTTTGTTTTCATGGTGCCTCTCTCCTTTTTTCTCAGTCCGTTTACATTGCTGGAAATTGGTGGATGGGCATCCTTTGCATAAAAAAAGCACAGCCGCTTTGCTGTGCCTGTTCTGCAAGATTCCGCTTCCCTACGCTGGCATGATCCAGATCAGGTGAAATAAGGGTATCGGACCCATTACCGATTCTCAGCCGTTTGCGCGGCACCCCCAGCAAATGTAAAAATTTGTTGTTCTTCTGTCCACAGCATACCACTGTTTGTATTTTCTGTCAACGAGTTCAGGTGTACTTTTTCCCGAAATAAAAAGGCTGTAACCCTTTATTTTTCAGGGATACAGCCTTCTTTGCAAAATGTTGTTATTTCTCTGCTTTTGCTGCTTTTGTCACAGTTGTGACGCCGTCTTTTGTTTCCAGTGCATGACCAGTCAAATCCAGCATGCCCTGCAAAGGATAATACAAATCGCCGTCGATGGTGTAGCCTGTGAGGGTCACTTCTGTGCCGTTATAAGTCAGTTTATTTTCCGCTCTTTTTGTAATGAGGCGGTCGCTTTCTTTCAGCAGCAGTTCATTGCCCAGTGTGGTGAATGTGCCGCTGTTTTTCAGTGCCAATGTGTTTGTAGCAACGTCAAACTGTGCGGAGAATCCGCCATTTGCAGACAGCATTGCCGCATAGTCGCGGAGTTTCACATACTTGGTGCCCATGATGTCCATGGTATGCAGTGTGTAGTTGTTGCTGCCCATATTCACGGGTTCCACGGAGAGTTTTCTTGCGTTTTCCAGACCTACCCAATCCAATTCATAAGGCTTGATACTGTCTGTGTAAATGCCGCTGACCCCCATCGCCAGCAGGTCTTCAAACTGCAAGTAGCGGTTGACTGTATGGGCATAGACCTGTACATCTTTCGCCTGGAAGGTATCCACAATAGACTGGGTCAGGCGGCTTTTTTCAATGGTCACAACGCCAATGCCGTTTTTGGCACAGAAATCCGCTGTTTCTACATAGTCCACATTGGTCTGCAAATACAGGGTATAAATCCACTGGGGGAAGTTATAGATTTCCTTAATCCAGCCCAGCATTTCCTCATTGTAAATCTGAGGGATAATACGGTCCAGAATTTCGGGATGGCCAATGTTGTTGGCGATATTCTTCAAATCCTGGAACTGTTTCTGGACAGTGGCTTTGTCTGTATCTTTTGTATCTGTCACCAGATACACGTCTGTGTAAGTGGTCATCAGATACATCAGGTCTACAGCCGTCATAGGGGTCTGTTCATAAATGATTTTCTCATTCTGGAAGGTATTGCTGTCCATGACCAGATTGCTGCCGGGCTCGATTTCCAGACGGTAATAACTGCCGTCAGCGTCGAAGTCATGGCGCACCACCAGCGCCCCGTCAGATGTATAGATAAAATCCGCCTCCATGACGCGGTAGCCGTTTTCCCAAGAGGAAATAAAGGCTTCCTGAGAGTTGGTTTCGATTTTTCCGTCATATTCCCCTAAAGCGTGGGCAATGAGGGGATTTCCTGCGGTCCAGTCCGCGTTTGCCGCATACGCATTGGCAGGCACCAGCAATACCCCCAGCATTGCAGCCACTGCCATGGCGCTCAGTCTTTTTCCTTTCATCTCATCACACTCCATATTCTGGTAAAATATTCTTTAGACACAAAAAGGCAGAAGCATAGTCTCCCCATGCCCTGCCCCTCGTTGTGTTTTGATTATTCTTCGTCTTCGTACATGTCGTAGAAAGCATTGGAAACTTTGTCGAATTCATCGTCATCTTCGATAACGTTCAGTTCGATTTCGTCGCCAACTTCTTTGTATTCATACAGCAGAACGGTTTCGTCTTCCAAAGGAAGCAGGGCAATGTATTCTTTGCCTTCCAGACCTTCCACTTCAAATACGCCCAGAATGCCGCATTCCATTTCTGTATCGTCGTCCAGTGTCAGGAACATGGTTTCCAGATCCATTACGTCTTCTTCGTGTTCGTGGTCATGACCGCAGCCGCATCCGCATTTTTCGCTCATATTCGCTACCTCCTGCAATGTTGTTTTTTACTTAAAAGTTCCTTATTTATGATACATGATTTCCATGATTTCCACAATGATTTTTTCGGGATTTATTTTTTCTTTTTTGTTACAAACTTCTTGCCGCTTTTTGCCTGTCCTTTGGGCTGGGCTTTTTCCTTGGGCTGGGACTTTCTGGGTTCCAGATCTTTTTTGGTCTTGGTGCTGTCGGTAAGCTTGCCGTAAACCATATCTTTCTGGGCAAAACGCAGTCCCCATACCTTTTCATACTTATGAATCCAGCGACGTTCATAAGGGGTTACTATGGAGATGGCACAGCCTGTCTGCCCCTGTCTGCCGCAGCGTCCCGCACGGTGGAGATAATGGGTCGGGTCTTCGGGAATATCCAGATTGATGACATGGGTTACATCGGGGATGTCCAGACCTCTGGCGCCGATGTCAGAAGCCACCAATACCTGCACACGACCTTCTCTGAAATCATCCAGTGCTGTTTTTCTGTCCAGTTTGCCTACCTGACCATAGATACCAGCCGCCTTGATGCCGTGGTAATTGAGCTTGTCCACAGTCACCTCGATGTTTTCCGGGTTATTGAGGAACACCATGGCTTTTTTCGGTTTTTCCCCTGCCAGCACCTTTCGCAGCATGAGGAATTTTTCTCTGGGTGCGGTCAGGATAAAGTAATGGGAAATGGTATCGGGAACCTGTCCCACCTGAGAAGCCCCTTCCACAAAAAGGGCGTCTTCTTTCATGATTTCTTTTGCACGCTGCTGGGTTTCGCCGCCAACGGAAGCGGAAAGGAGCACCAGCTGTCTGTCACGGAGAGTTGTTTTGATGACAGCCTGCACAGCGGCGAAATTGCCGTCCTCCAGCAGTCTGTCCCCTTCATCCAGCACAATGGTCTTTACCAGATGTGCCTGAATCTTTTTCCGTTTGATCAGGTCTAAAATACGACCTGTGGAACCTACCACGATGGGCGGTTTTTCACGAAGGCGTTCCACCTGACGCTGGAGTCTTGCGGTACCGATGATAAGGGCGCAGCCCACATTGACACCGGCGTTCTTTGCCAAAAGTTCCGCCTGACGATGCACCTGCGCCGCCAGTTCATGGGTAGGTGTCAGGATGATTGCCTGTGTTCCTCTTACGTTAGGGTCGATTCTCTGGAAAATGGGCAGCAGATAAGCAAGGGTTTTGCCGGAGCCTGTTTCTGATCTGCCGACCACGTCTTTCCCTGTCATAATGGCAGGGATCATTTTTGTCTGTATATCTGTGGGCACAGTAATGTCCTGCTTTGCCAAGCCTGCCACAAGGGCGTCGGACAGTCCCAGTGTCTGAAAATTCTGTTCCATGGTTCCATTCCTTCCTAATAATCAAAGCGTTTCGTCGTTTTTCCCATTATATCCGCTTTTCCGCAAGCTGTAAACCTCCGGCGCCGTCTTTCGCCGCAAAATAGTCCAGAATGCCGCAGTAAATACCCCATGCCATCTGTTCCTGATAAGTATCGTCATTGAGTTTGGCTTCCTCTGTCTGATTTGACAAAAAACCGCACTCCACCAATGCCGCCGGAATCTGGGTGGTGCGGAGGATGTAATAATCGCTGTTGGCCTTGATTTGCCTTGTATTCTCCTGATCTACTCTCTGCCGCAGACTTTCCTGTATACATTGGGCAAGGGCTTTGCCTTCCTCGCTCTGGCTATAGTAAAAGACCTGCGCCCCTTTGGCAGAAGAAGAAGGAAAGGCGTTCTGATGGATGCTCACCAAAATATCCGCGCCGCTTTCATTGGTGATTTCCTTTCGCACCCGCATGTCCTCCTGTTTGCTCTGCCCCAAAGCCATGCCGTCCCCTCTGGTCACGTAGACCCTTGCGCCCCCCTGTTCCAGATACGCCTGCAATTTCTTCACAATGGCAAGGTTCAGTTCCTGTTCGTCTACCCCTGTTTTTCCCGTTTTCCCCGGGTCCCAGCCGCCGTGTCCCGCATCCAGCACAATGGTCTTTTCCGCCACAGGCAGCATAGTTTCCGCTGCCCGTCCCTGATGAAGCACACAAAGGCAGATTACCATACAGCACACCCATAACAAATACCGCCGCTTTTTCTCGTCCATATCCATTCCCCCTCCTGTCATGTTTATGAGGCAAAACGGAAAAAAAGACGGGTCTGTCTGCCAGTCACCGTCTTTTTTCCTAAGGGAATGGGAATTTATATCTTACAAAATATTGGGAATCTTTCCAGTTTTTCTTTGTTTCTGGGGCATTTGCAGCAGCACCAGTGCGCCAAAGAGCAGCGCAACCCCCAGCCAGCCGAAGCCGTCCGGCACTTCACCAAAAGCCACCACACCCATGAGGGTTGCTGTCAATGGTTCCGCAAAGGCAAGAACAGAGGCTTTCCCCGAATCCATACGGGACAGCCCTCTGGTATAGAGCAGAAAAGGAAGAAGGGTACACACCAGCCCCAGCAGCAAGATGGCACCTGTCAGAGAAAAATCGCTGACTGCCAGAGAAAACATGTCCGCTGGATGGGACAGAGGCAACATGGCTATGGATGCCATGAGGAATGTATAAAGTGTCACCGTTTCGGAAGTATATTTTTTCAGGGCAAATTTCCCGAAAATACTGTAAAGGGCATAACAGAAACCAGATGCAACGCCTGTGAGGATGCCAAGTACCGTCACATGAATACTGCCGCTGAATATCCCCGTGGTGCAGATGCATCCAGCCAAGGCAAATACAAGGCCTTTCACCTTCTGGGCAGTGATTTTCTCATGAAACAGCACTGCCGACAGCACCATAACGAAAAAGGGCGCTGTATAAAGGAGGATTGCCGCCACGGACAATGTGGTGATGCTGATGGTCACAAAGTAAAAGATGTTGAATCCGGCAATGCTGCAAATGCCTGTGCCCAAGAACATCCACAGGTCTTTCCAGTCAATACGGCAAAGTTTCCGGTCTTTGCAAAAGAGCAGCAAAAACAGTCCTGCCGCCGTCACCAGACTGCGCAGCGCCGTAATCTGCACGGCATCAAAACCTACCGCCGACAACTTGCGGGAAAACAATCCAATGACACCCCAAAGACACCCTGCCGCAATAACCATAAGCCCTGCCATTTCTTTCTTCTGCATACCTTACCGCCTTCCTTTCCGAAATATCTGCCCTCAGTATAACGCCCCTCTTGTATAAAGTAAAACGCTGTTTTATACTATTATCTATGAAGAATCGTCATAGATAAGGAGGTCACAAAATGGATTTCAAAAAATGCGAAGCGCTTTTGGCTGCCATTGATACAGGCAGTTTCACAAAGGCTGCGGAACAGCTCCACTACACCCCTTCCGGCATCAGCCACATGATGACCAATCTGGAAGCAGAACTGGGCTTTCCCCTGCTGTATCGCTCCAAAACAGGGGTGGTTCCTACTCCCAGCGCACTGGAACTGATGCCTGTTCTGCGGGAAATGGCAGACTGTGCCAATCGTTTTGAGCAGATTTCCTCCCGCATCAACGGCTTACAGACAGGCCGCCTTACCATCGGCGTTTACACCAGCATCGCCACCTGCTGGCTGCCTCCCGTCATCAAAGCCTTTGCCGCGTCCTATCCCGGCATCCGCATCATATTAAAAGAAGGCATCCATCAGGAACTGGACAGTTTTCTGGAAAACAGACAGGTAGATATCTGCCTGTACAGTGAAAAACCCGACAGTCCTTACACATGGATTCCTCTGCGGAAAGACCCCATGATTGCCGTACTGCCGCCGGAGCATCCCATGGCAGGAGAAAAGACCTATCCCCTTTCCGCCTGTCAGCAGGAGGACTTCATCATGCCTGCTTACGGTGCCGATTATGACGTTGTCCAGCTGTTCCATGCCCATGACATCCATCCCAAAGTAAAGTACGAAACCATCGAAAACCATGCCGCTCTTTCCATGATCGCCCAGGGCTTGGGCATGAGCATCATGAACCACCTCATCACCGAAGGGCATACAGCAAATGTAGTCAAGCTCCCCTTAGACCCGCCCCATACCATTTCTCTTGGCATTGCCCTGCCCTCCGGGGAACTTTCCCCTGCGGCCCAGGCGTTCGTAGACCTGACCTGTGAAATGCTGGGGAAGAAATAAGTTTTTTTCATTGAGCGCTCCATAGGGGAACGCTCTTTTTTTGTCCTTTTTGTGCGAACACAACAAAGAATTTGTCTTTTGAATGCAAAAAAACAGCATCCTTTCTTTTGTCAGACCATAAGCTGATACAGCGGCAGACGGATTTTCGCTTTTTGGGGAGGCCTTGATTTCTATGGGCTTTTTGCTGTATACAAAAGACAGTATTCATTTTTGTATTTTATACACGGACATTTGTCTGTTTAATATTGACATTTTTTTGGCAACTTTTTGCACTTTTTTTGCGCTATCCTCCGAAATTTTTTTTACACTTCAAAAAATACTTCTTTTTTATTGACGGTTCCGCTTGCCGTGCTATAATCAACTTCATAAATAAAAAAGACCTTGGTCTTTTTCCGTCCCACCCAATTGGGACATCATGACTTATCACACTTTAAGGGAGGCTTATTTATGGAAAGAGTATTCAATTTTTCAGCTGGACCATCCATGCTGCCACTGGAAGTTCTGGAACAGGCACAAAAAGAATTTGTCTGTTACGGCTCCTCAGGCATGTCCGTAATGGAGATGAGCCATCGATCTAAAGTGTTCGAAGGCATTTTGGAAAAGGCTCAGGCAGACCTGCGGGATTTGATGCACATTCCCGACAATTACAAAATCCTGTTCCTGCAGGGCGGCGGCTCCACACAGTTTGCCATGATTCCTCTGAATCTGATGAACAAAAACAACAAGGCTGACTACGTGGTAACAGGTCAGTGGGCGAAAAAAGCCGCAGAAGAAGCGGCGCGCTACGGCAAAGTCAACATTGTGGCTTCTTCTGCCGACACCACTTTCGACCGCATCCCCGAACTGGATGAATCCAAATTTGACAAACATGCGGACTATTTCTATATCACTTTAAACAACACCATTTACGGCACACGCTGGACCAAACTGCCCAATGTGAGCGATGTTCCTCTGGTGGGGGATATGTCCTCCTCCATTTTGTCCGAGGAAATCGACATCACAAAGTTCGGTCTGCTCTTTGCGGGTGCACAGAAAAACCTTGGGCCTGCCGGGGTGACTGTTGTCATCGTCCGGGAAGACCTGCTGGGCAATGCCATGGATTTCACACCTACCATGCTCAAGTATGACATCCATGCCAAAAACAATTCCCTTTACAACACACCGCCCACTTATGGCATTTACTTCATGGGCCGTGTATTCGAATGGGTGAAAGCACAGGGCGGCGTAGCGGCTCTGCAGAAACGCAATGAAGAAAAAGCGGCACTGCTCTATGATTTTCTGGACAGTTCTGCCCTTTTCCGCGGCACTGTGCAGAAAAAAGACCGTTCCCTCATGAACGTGCCTTTTGTGCTGCCCACAGAAGAACTGAACGCAAAATTCATCAAAGAAGCTGGAGAAAAAGGCTTCGTGAACCTGAAAGGTCACCGTACCGTTGGCGGCATGCGTGCCAGCATCTACAACGCTATGCCCAAAGAAGGCGTAGAAGCCCTGGTGGCGTTTATGAAACAATTTGAAGCAGAAAACAAGTAAAGGAGAATGTCCGTATGTATACCATCAAAACACTGAACCAGATTTCTCAGGCAGGTCTGAGCAAACTGCCTGAAGCAGAATTTCACATAGACCCGGAAGCTGCACGCCCGGAAGGCATCATCCTGCGCAGCTTCGACATGCACAGCATGGAACTGAATGACAACCTGCTGGGGGTAGCCCGTGCAGGTGCAGGCACCAACAACATTCCCATTGACAAATGCACAGAAATGGGGATTCCCGTATTCAATACCCCCGGTGCCAATGCCAACGCTGTAAAAGAACTGGTGCTGGCAGGTCTCTTGGTATCCTCCCGCCGCATCATCAACGGCGCTCAGTGGGTACAGACTCTGGCAGGCAATGAAAACGTGGAAAAATCCGTAGAAGCTGGCAAAAAGCAGTTCATCGGCCCCGAAATCGCCGGAAAAACCATCGGCGTTATCGGTCTGGGCGCCATTGGCGTACTGGTGGCAAATGCCGCTCTGGACTTGGGCATGGACGTCATCGGCTATGACCCCTTCCTGACACTGGAAGCCGCTTGGCATCTGTCCGCTTCCGTTGACAAAGCGGAAACACTGGAAGAACTGGTATCCAAGAGCGATTACATCACCATCCACATTCCACTGAATGACAAAACCAGAAACACCTTTGACGAAAAACTCTTTGCCGTTACCAAAAAAGGCGCAAGACTTTTGAACTTTGCCAGAGGCGGTCTGGTAAACAACGACGCACTGAAAGACGCCATTGAAAAAGGCATCATCGCAAGATATATCACAGACTTCCCCGACGAAACCCTGCTGGGCAACGAAAATATCATCGTTCTGCCCCATCTGGGTGCGTCCACACCGGAATCCGAAGAAAACTGCGCGGAAATGGCTGCTGTGGAACTCAGAGAATACCTGCGTTATGGCAACATCCGCAATTCCGTGAACTTCCCCGGCTGTATTGTGCCTTATTCCGGCAAACCTCGTATTGCCATTTCCCACTCCAACATCGTGAATATGATCGGGCAGTTGGGTGCCGTATTCACCAAGCACCATATCAACATCGACAAGATGGTAAACAACTCCAAAGGCGAACTGGCTTACAACATCATCGTTTGCGATAACCTGCCGGAAAATGTCAACGAACTGGTGGATGACCTTTACGCTATCCACAGTGTCAAAAAAGTACGCGTACTGAATCAGGAGGGATAATATGGCAACCATCAGACCTTTTATGGGCATCCGTCCCGCGCCTGAATACGCGAAAGACGTGGCAGCCCTGCCTTATGACGTTATGAATACCGAGGAAGCCAGAGAAATGGTAAAGGGAAATCCCTATTCCTTTTTGCATATTGACCGGGCAGAAATTGATCTGCCTGAAGGCACAGACCCTTACAGCCCCGCTGTATACGAAAAGGCAAAAGACACCTTTTATGACATGCTGGACAAAGGCATCTTCACACAGGATCTGCTGCCCAATCTCTATATCTATCGACTGACTATGGACGGCAGAAGCCAGACAGGACTGGTTGTCTGCACCGCCATTGACGAATATTTGAATGACACCATCAAAAAGCACGAGCTGACCCGTGCCGACAAAGAAGCAGACCGTATCCGCCATGTGGATACCCTCAACGCCAACACAGGCCCCATTTTCCTTGCTTATAAGGAAAATCCTGACGCCAAAGCCATCATTGACGGCTATACAGCGGCAGTGCCTCCTGTCTATGACTTCGTTTCCGATGACGGCATCGGACATACTGTATGGGTCATTGACAGCGATACAGAAATCGGCATGTTGGTACAGAGCTTTGCCAACGTAGAAAACTTCTATATTGCCGACGGACACCACCGGAACGCATCCGCCGTGAAAGTGGGTCTGAAACGCAGAGAACAAAAACCGGATTACACCGGCGACGAAGAATTCAACTATTATCTTTCCGTACTGTTCCCTGCGGACGAACTCTTTATTTTGGATTACAACCGTGTGGTCAAAGACCTGAACGGGCGGAACGAACAGGAATTTTTGGAAAAGATCTCCGAAAACTTCAACGTTTCTCCTGCTCCCGCTTCCCCCTGCCATCCCCCTCGCAGACATACCTTCGGCATGTATCTGGGCGGCAAATGGTATCTGTTGGAAGCCAAAGACCACATTTTGTCCCACGACCCTGTAGATGGACTGGACGTGTCCATTCTGCAGAATTCTCTCCTAGCGCCTGTCCTTGCCATCGGTGATCCCAGAGTGGATAAACGCATCGACTTTGTCGGCGGTATCCGCGGACTGGGAGAACTGGAAAGACGGGTGGACAGCGGCGAAATGCAGGTTGCATTTTCCATGTTCCCCACAGCCATGGATGAACTGATGGCAGTGGCAGACGCCGGACGTACCATGCCCCCAAAATCCACATGGTTTGAACCAAAGCTGCGCAGCGGCTTGTTCATCCACAATCTGGGCGAATAAAACTTATGCTAGAAACCCCCTTTGCGCCTCCCCTTGCATCGGGGGTTTTCTTTTTTTATTTTTCCAATTTTCTCCTGCATATTCTTTTTTCTTTTCCTCATACTAAAAAAGAAAAAAGGAGGCGGAAAAACATGAACAAATTCACCACTGGTATGCTTGTGGGCGGCGCTGCTGCCATCATGGGCGTTGGTTATCTGATGCAGGATAAAAAGACCTACCGCAAAATGATGAAAAAAGGCAAAAAAATGGCTGTCAAAGCCGAAGAAGTCATGGACGACATGATCGACAATATGCTGGAAAACTAACCGGCAAAACACTTATTTCCAGAAAATCTCTCGTAAAACACTGCACAGAAAAAGGGCCATCTGTTCGATGGCCCTTTTTCCGTTTTCTTGAGAGAGGGGTATGATTCTATATTCGAAATTTAAACTTGTTGTCTAATAATCCAGTAAGCCCCGTTTGTGGTAGGGCTTGTTTTGGCTTCCGCCAAAATAGTGTCCAACGGCCACAGTTTTTCTGTGTTTTCCACACTTTTCGGGTCTGCCACAAAGACTTCGTTTCTGGCGTCTATGTTGCAGAGCAGTATGAAATGTCCGCCGCCGGTGAAGTGACCTTCCCCCATGAGGGCAATGACGGGATAACCAGCCTGCAAGGCTTTCTGTACCTCTGCCCCATCATTGGTGGTGGCGCACTCCAATCCGAAGTGTTTCAGTCCATCAGCAATGAGGGTATGATAACTGCCGGAGCCCGGCGCACAATATCCGTTTTCCGCCGCCCAATCTGCCATTTCCTTTGGATTGATCTGGGTGTCCGTCAGGGAACTGACTGCCATAGCCAGTACCGTGGGGCCGCATCCGGCTTCCTCTATATAGTCCACTTCGCCGTATAACTCATGTGCCCAGCGTTCGTCTGTCTGGTTGTAATAAACCAGCCAGTCCGGTACATGTGCCGCCGACTTGCTGATGGTCACCGAATCAGATTGAACGGGAGCCGGCGCCAAAGAAGGAATGAGAAAAATTACGAACATTAATCCGCAATAAATCAGGGTTCTCCGCCAGCCGTTCTTTCTGCGGCGGGGAGAGAAAATTTGAAAGTAAATCTGTACCATTGTGAGAAAAAATAAAATACCCAATATTGCTATTTGCAAAATACGCAATATCTGCATCGCCCACGCCCCCGTTCCTGATTACAAAAGCAGTATAACACACTTTTTTAACGGAACTTTTGCGAAACCCTGTCGAATTTATTAAGATATTCCATGGAAATTCTTAGGATGTGGATTTTTTCGCAGAAAAGTCCCATTTTCACACATTTTTCTTCCTCTCAAGAAAAAGAAAATCGGTATTTCCCATGATCTGAAAATACCGATTCTTTTTTTATTTTGTCAAAGCTGCGGATCAGCCTTTCAGCAGTTCAATACCTTTGCGGATTCTGCGCAGGCTTTCTTCCTTGCCCAGAATGTCTGCCAGTTCCATAGCGCCGCCGGGAGAAGTAGGTTCGCCGGACAGAGCGGTACGAACGGGCCACAGAAGCTGACCGTTTTTGATGCCCAGTTCCCCAACCAGTGCCATCAGAGCGTCGTGGATGCTGGTTGTGTTCCAGTCTGCCAGATTTTCCAGTACAGGCAGAGCTGCTTCCAGAGAAGACAGAGCGATTTCGTCGTTTGTTTTCATTTTCTTATGGGTATACAGTTCTGTGCCGTATTCGGGCAGCGTCTTGAAGAATTCCACCAAGCCGGGAATGTCGTTCAGTGTTTCCAGACGTTTCTGGAGCAGAGCCGCAATCTTTTTCAGATCCAGATCTGTGCCGTCCAGTGCTTCTTTCAGCTTGGGTTCTGCCAGTGCGTAGAACTTGTCAAAGTCCATAGCTTTCAGGTATTCGCTGTTCATCCATGTCAGTTTCTTGATATCGAAGATGGCGGGAGATTTGCTCAGACCAGCCATATCGAAGTTTTCTTCCAGTTCTTTCAGGGAGAAGATTTCCTGTGTGCCGGAAGGGCTCCAGCCCAGCAGAGCAATATAGTTCACGATAGCTTCTACTACATAGCCTTCTCTTACCAGATCTTCAAAGGACTTGTCCCCGTGACGTTTGGACAGTTTATGGTGTGCGTCACGCATAACTGCCGGCAGGTGTACATATACGGGAGGTTCCCAGCCGAATGCTTTGTACAGCAGGTTATATTTGGGTGTGGAGGACAGGTATTCACTGCCGCGTACCACGTGTGTGATATGCATCAGGTGGTCATCCACAACGTTTGCAAAGTTATAAGTAGGGAAACCGTCTGCTTTCATCAGAATCTGGTCGTCCAGTTCTGTGTTTTCCACAGTGATGTCGCCGTATACCACGTCAGAGAATGTGGTTGTGCCGCTGTCGGGCATTTTCTGACGGATAACGAAAGGTTCGCCTGCGTCCAGTTTTGCCTGTACTTCTTCTTTGGACAGACCCAGGCAGTGACGGTCATATTTTGCGAAAGCTGCGCCTTCTGCGTTGCTTTCTTTCAGGGATTCCAGACGTTCTTTTGTGCAGAAGCAGTAGTAAGCTTCACCTTTTTCCACCAGTTCTTTTGCGTAGTCCATGTACATGCCCATACGTTCACTCTGTACATAAGGGCCGTATTCGCCGCCGATATCGGGGCCTTCATCATGTTTCAGACCTGTCATGCGCAGGGTGTTATAGATCACGTCTACAGCGCCTTCCACCTGACGTTCCTGGTCTGTATCCTCAATACGCAGGATGAATTTCCCACCCTGGGATTTTGCAATCAAATATTCATATAAAGCGGTTCTCAAGTTCCCGATGTGCATATAGCCTGTGGGGCTGGGGGCAAATCTGGTTCTGACTTCCATGTTTCATCTTCCTTTCTCATTCTTTTGCGCCGAAGCCATAGTCCGGCAAAATATCATATTCTAGTTTAAACGCAAAACCCTGCCCTGTAAAGGGATTTCGGGAAAAAGAGACTGAATTTATTTGTTTCTTTCCGTGATATATGCTATACTTGACCACAAGTGAAACCGAATACAGAAAGGAGCATTTTCCAAAATGTCTTTAGATAAAGAGAACATGAAAAAAATATGCCTGCTCATCGTCTTTACACTGGCGGTGTTCGTAGGTCTGTGGCGGCTGGAAGCAGTCATTGCTGCCATTTCTTTCCTGGGCGGCATCCTTGCTCCCTTCATTCTGGGCGGCGCCATTGCCTTCATCCTCAGCGTCCCCATGAACCGCATTGAAATCACCATCTGCAAACTGTGCAGCAAAGACAGCAACGAAAAACGCCAGAGAAAACGGGAAAAATTCCTGCGTCCTTTCAGCATGATTCTGACACTGGTCTTTGTCATTGCCGTACTGGCGCTGGCCGTGCTGGTCATCTTCCCAGAACTGGGTAGAACCGTTTCCGGTCTGGGCAGAACCATTCAGGCAAACGTCCCTGTCCTGCTGGATAAACTGGAAGAACTGTTCCACAACAACAAGGAAATTTCCTATTGGCTTTCCAATCTGGATTTGAACTGGGATGAAATCATCAAAAAAGCCACAAATATTTTCCAGAGCGGCGCTGACATCATCCTCGGCTCCACATTCTCCGTGGTACAGAGCATTTTCAGCGGCGTCACCACATTTGTCATTGGTTTTGTATTTGCCTGCTATATCCTCATCCAGAAGGAAAAACTGGGCAGACAGTGCCGAAAACTGCTGTTTGCTTATCTGAAAAAACAGCAGGCAGAACGTGTGCTGGAAATCGCGTCCCTGACACACCGCACATTCGCCAAATTCCTCACAGGACAGTGTCTGGAAGCCGTCATTCTGGGTACCATGTTCTTTGTTGCCATGACACTCCTGCGCTTCCCTTATGCCCTGCTGGTAGGCGTACTCATTGCCATCACCGCACTGATTCCCATTTTCGGCGCATTCATCGGCTGCGTGGTAGCTGCATTCCTGATTCTCATGGTGAGCCCCATGCAGGCGCTGGCATTCATTGTGCTGTTTTTGGTATTGCAGCAGCTGGAAGGCAACTTCATTTACCCTCACGTGGTAGGCGGCTCCGTGGGACTGCCATCTATCTGGGTATTGGTGGCCGTTACCGTAGGCGGCAGCCTTATGGGCATTGTGGGTATGCTCATTTTCATCCCTCTCATGTCCGTGCTGTATACTCTCCTGCGGCAGGATGTTGTCAAACGTCTGGAGAAAAAACAACTGGATATTTCATGATATTGTCAAAGACTCCTCACATCGAGGAGTTTTTTTTATGCAAATTACACACTTTCCTTGTTTTTTTTGCCTGTGTGTGCTAAAATGAAAACAAATCCAATACTACCCTAAAGGTCGGAGGTGTATGATATGAGACAACGCGAAGAAATCATCAAAGCTTGGCTGGATATGTGGCTGGGACAGGAACTGCTGCCGCTGGAAGCAGTCTTTACACCGGATGTGCATTACTATGAATTTCAGGGGCGGGAATACGAAGGCATTGACCAGATCCGTCGCTGGTTTGAAACATGGAACAGCGAAAACCGTGTCGTAAAATGGGAAGTTGGCCGTTTCGTACACGATCAGGATCTGACATTGGTACCTTTCTATTTCCAGAACGTGAACAAAGAAGGGGAAAAACGGGAATACGAGGGCGTTTATCTGGTAGAATGGGACGGCGACCATCGCATCCAGAAATTGCAGGAATTCTACTGCAAACTGCCCCATTACAAACCTTACGCATAAACATCTATGCCTGCTCTTTCAAAAGCAACTTCCCCTTAAGAAAACATTGATTTTTCTTTTCCTTGATTTCTTAA
>NZ_CAJMDQ010000018.1 GCF_905212195.1 uncultured Anaerotignum sp.
AAATCATCATTATAATTTGAAGTGTCTAATTCCCTAAAACAATGCTTAAAATCATATCCTGCTGCGTTGTCGAAAGAATACTGCCAAACATATAACTGTCAATATCCGCACTGCTTCCTTTGGCCAAACTGATCACAACAAGACCAATAGCAATCGACCCGCTGGAAAGCATTGCAATCGCCGCGTCCGCTTTTATTCTTCCGTTTTGACTGATATGCAGCAAAAAGAACGCCGCCAGAATCATAACCGGGACGGCAACATATAAAGGGGCCAAATTCAAAACCAAAGCAAAACTGATCGCACCAAAGCCGACATGAGACAACCCGTCGCCAATCATCGAAAAGCGCTTTAAAACTAAACTAACCCCAAGTAAAGCCGCACATAAGGCAACTAAAATCCCCACGATCAGCGCTCTCAATAAAAAAGGCTGAGACAATAAATTTGTTAATAAAGCCATACTTTCACCTTTTCACCAAAAATAGACGTCCGACATCACTGCACCGATACTGCTCTGTTTTTCCAAAAAACAAAACCCTCATTTCAAGCCAATCCAGAACATTAGCTTGCAATGAGGGCATCAATTTATTATTCTTCAGTTTTCGCGTCTTCCTCCAGACACACATTCGGTCTGTCAGGGAAAATAATCATACCAAAACCATTGATATCAACCATTTTCTGCAGCAGCGCTTCGCCGCCTTCCTGCTGTTTGAAGTCGATTTCTTCTTTGTACAGAGGCAACAGCGCATACATGTTAATGAGAGTACCATCTTTTGCATGGAACATGCTGATGGCTTCGTTCAATGCGGAAATCATAACGCCGCACAGTTTTGTGCTGGCTTCGTCATAAGACACGTATTTATCGGAGTTGGGAATGGTATGTCCCCAGCCCAGCCAGCTTTTGTATTCATGAGGGAATCTTGCCAGATACTGCAGCAAATCTACAGGCCACCAGAAAGTATTGTTATATGTTTCCCCTTCTGCAGGCTCCGGCAGCTGCCATCCGGAAGGCAGCAGAGCAATCAGTTCTGCCCTTTCCAGCATCTGATAATCGGGATAAAATTCATCAGGCAGCTGCATAGGCAATGCGCTCATACCAACGGTATAAAGCACATGGAAGTCCTGTTTTGTAGGCGCTTCCAGAATATGAATATCTATCTGCAAGTAATCGTTCAGTTTATCAAAGAAAACCCGTTCTGTGCGTCCGGGGAAGCATTTATTCATGTGCTTCTGGATTTCCTGACTATAAGGTGTGGTATGCACAGGACGCTGTTTTTCGTTCTTTTTGGGTTCCTGATGGCGTACCACTGTTGTTTCTTCATTCTGCAAATTCTTTTCTTCCATTTTTCTGTCCTCTCTTATGCTTCTTCACCAAACAACGCTTTGGCAAAATCTTCTGCGTGGAATTTCTGCAAATCTTCAATGCCTTCCCCAACGCCGATATAACGTACAGGGATTTTCAGTTCGCTCTTAATGGCAACGACAATACCGCCCTTTGCAGTACCATCCAGTTTTGTCAGAATAATGCCTGTGATGTCTGCCACTTCCATGAATACTTTTGCCTGCTGCAAAGCATTCTGTCCGGTAGTTGCATCCAGCACCAGATAAGTTTCTTTATGTGCCGCAGGATATTCCCGTTCAATGACGCGGGAAATTTTCCGCAGTTCTTCCATAAGATTCTTTTTGTTATGAAGACGTCCTGCTGTATCACAGATAAGCAGGTCTGTTTTGCGGTTTCTTGCTGCATGAACTGCGTCAAATACAACTGCTGCAGGGTCTGCATTTTCTTCGTGTTTGATGACTTCAATACCGGCACGCTGCCCCCAAACTTCCAGCTGGTCGATGGCTGCCGCACGGAAAGTATCCGCTGCCGCAAGCAATACAGATTTGCCTTCGTTTTTGAAGTTATGAGAAAGTTTACCGATAGTTGTGGTCTTACCAACGCCATTGACACCAATAACCAACATTACAGTAGGAGAAGGCAGATTTTCTTCTTCCTCTACCCCATCCTGCAAAATGGCTGTAATCTCATCAATGAGCATATCTTTGATGACCGCAGGGTCTGTGGCACGTTCTTTTTTCACGCGCTGACGCAGATTTTCTACGATATCCATGGTTGTCTGTACGCCCATATCCGCCATGATAAGGGCTTCTTCTAATTCTTCAAACAAATCCTCATCAATCTTGGTAAAGCTGCCCAGAACGGTGTCTACGCCGCCCAGAATGTTCTTTCTGGTCTTATCCAGACCTTCTTTCAGACGGGCAAAAAAGCCTTTTTTTTCTTTCACGGGTTCCTGTGCAGGAACTTCTTCGGGAACAGATTCAGGTTCAGCTGTTGTTTCTTCCACCGCTTCTTCTTCCTGTTCCGCTTCCAATTCTTCTGCCACAAAATCAGCCAGTTCTTCCACAAACTGCTGACCTTCTGCGTCCGTTTCTTCCACGAATTTTTCTTCTGCGGTTTCCACCTGCAATTCCCTTTCGCTTTCCGCTGCCGCTTCCAGACCTTCTTCCACCAGCTCTGTCAGTTCTTCTGTAAAGGCTTCCGCATCTTCCGGCACAACAGTTTCCTCTGTGGTCAGTTCGATTTCCACTTCGGGTTCTTCTTCCGCAGCGGCAATATCATCATTTTCCTGATACAGTGTGCCGCCGGCTTTTTCGTGGAACTCAATTTCTTCTTCATCCATAACTTCATGAACTGCCTGATTGATGGCTGTTGTGGTTCCCAGATTTTCATTGACATTCAGAACAATGTCTTCTTCTTTTTCCGGAGTGGTGTTCACCTCAATGCCGGCAATCTCCACAACGTCTTTTTCTTCTGTCTGCTCCACCACAGGCTGTTCCTGCGGTTTTTTCTTCAAAAAATCAAAAAATCCCATATTTTCACCTCAAATTAAACTACATCTTCCTGTGCTTTAGAAAAGTCCACAGAAATCAATTTTGAAACACCTTTTTCCTGCATGGTGACACCGTACATGACATCGGCATATTCCATGGTACCCTTACGATGGGTAATGACAATAAACTGGGTCTCCTTGGAAAACCGTGTCAAATACTGAGCATAGCGTCTGACATTGGCATCGTCCAGCGCCGCCTCGATTTCGTCCAGAATACAGAAAGGTGACGGCTTCATTTTCAAAATGGAAAACAAAATAGCGATGGCTGTCAGTGCACGCTCCCCACCGGAAAGCAGCTGCATATTCTGCAAGCTTTTACCAGGCGGCTGCGCCACAATATCAATAGAAGATTCCAATGCGTTGGCATCGTCAGAAAGTTTCAGATAAGCTTTCCCGCCACCGAACATTTCCTGAAATACTTCGCTGAAGTTCTTAGAAATGACCGCAAACTGCTCCCGGAACTGTTTTTCCATAAGCTCTGTTAACTCCGCGATAATCTGGCGGAGTTTTTCTTCCGCTTCCAGAATGTCTGCCCGCTGATTTGTCAAAAAGTCAAAACGCTCCTTCACTTCCCGATATTGGTCGATGGCGCCTACATTGACATTGCCAAGGGCACGCATATCATTTTTCCATTCTTTGGATAAGCGCTTCAATTCCCCATAAGGTCGTTTTTCTTCTTTCGACGCTTCTTTTGCCGCACCAATGGTGATTTCATACTCTTCCCACATGCGGTCAAAGATACGCTGTTTTTCTTCATTTATCTTTTCCTGCTTCGTTTCAATACGGAACAGCTCATTTTCCAGTTTGGCAACGGTATCAGCTGCTGTCTGCACAGCTTCCTCCAGTTCTGCCGTATCTGCTGTCAGGGAAGCAATGAGGATATTAGTTTCCTCCAACTGCTGACGCAAGGTTTCTTCCTGCTGTTCCAGTTTTTCCTGCTCTACGTGAAGGGCTTCCTGAGTTTCTCCCCGTTTATCGCCGCTTTCTTTCAAAAGCTCCATTTGCTGATGCAGCTGGCGGGTTTCTTTTTGCAAATTTTCTGCCTCCTGCTGCAAGCGAAGCACCGTTTCTTCTGCGGCATAAATCTGCTGTCCACTATTGGAAATACGGATTTTCACCTGTGTGATTTCTTCCATCAGGTGATCCCGCTGTTCTTTTTCTTCTGCCAGATTTTCCTGGAAAGCGGACAAGGATTCATTTGCTTCTGCCATGGCAGCTTCACTTTGTGCCAAGGTTTCCTTGCTCTTTGCAATGTCCCCTTCTGCCCGTGACAACTGATCTGCCAGCTGCCTTTCTTCCAGTTCCAGCAATTTCAAACGGGAATTGGTTTCGGCAATTTCACTTTCCATTTTCGC
Organism: uncultured Anaerotignum sp.; assembly: GCF_905212195.1. GTDB lineage: Bacteria > Bacillota > Clostridia > Lachnospirales > Anaerotignaceae > Anaerotignum. The sequence goes on from NZ_CAJMDQ010000018.1 coordinate 4,247, forward strand.
CATTTCGCCTTTACCTGTCTGGATGGTCACAGTCAATTTTTGCAGTTCCAATTTCTTTTCCATAATCTGCTCTGCAATTTCCTGCAAATCTTCTTCCGCAAGCTGCAAAGCTTCTTCCAGAGATGCAGTCTGTTTGCCTGCATCTTCCAGTTCTTTCTGCAAAGTATGGATTTCTCTGGTTCTGCCAAAGATATTGGTCGTTTTCTTTGCCTGAGAACCGCCGGTCATAGCACCGCCGGGATTCATGATATCCCCTTCCAGTGTTACCATTTTATACTGGTGACGATATTTCTTCGCCAGTCTTACCGCTTCATCCAGATTTTCCACAATGAGAATTCTTCCCAGCAGATAGGTCATAATCCCGCGGTATTCTTCCGCAAAAGATACCAGTGTATCTGCTGTCCCAATGACACCCCGTTCTTCCAAAATAGCAGGACGACCTTCCAGCCCTCTGCCTTTTACCGCTGTGATCGGCAAAAAGGTAGCACGACCCAAACGCCGCTGTTTCAGATACTGGATGGCGTTTTTTGCATCTTCTTCCGTTTTGGTGACAACGTTCTGCATAGCGCCACCCAATGCCGCTTCAATGGCAGTTTCATAGGCTTCTTCCACCTGCAAAAGCTGACCAACGGCACCGCAGATGCCACGCTCTTTCTGGTCAGGCAGATTCAAAAGGCTTTTGACACTGTTGTAAAAACCTTCGTGCTCCCGCTCCAATTCCGAAAGCAGACGCAAACGGGATTTTTTCTCAGAAACCACTCTTTCCTGCTGTGCCAAGGCACGTTCTGCCTTAGCTTTGGTTTCTGATGCATGACGGCTGTCCTGTTCCAGTGCATCCAGTTCCTGTTCCAGAAACTCTGCTGTTTCCTGCTGTTCCTGCGCCTTTTTCTCCAGCACTTTCTGATGGACTTCCTGATGCTCCAAACGGCTCTGGGTATGGGCAATTTCTGTTTCCAACTGTTCTTTTCTGCTGGAGAACTGCTCCATCATGGCTTCTCGCTTGGCGATTTCCCCTTTGGCTTCTGTGCCAATACGAATCTGCTCAAAGATTTCATCCTTGAAGCTTTCCGCGCGGCTTTCATGTTGCTGCAAAGTGCTGCTTAAGCTCTCATAAGATGCTTCCAACGTATCCAGCTGTTCCTGTTCCCGATCCATGGTGATTTTCAGCGCTGTAATACGACTGCGGCAAACTTCTGTTTCCTGCTGTTTTTCCGCCTGCTGTTTTTCTTTGGCAGCCACTTCTTTTTCCATACGGGTCAGGTTTGCCGCATCGTTCTGGCTCTGTTCTTCCGCCAGGCGGATACGACCTTCTGTTTTTTCAATATCCGCCTTTACCTGGGCGATAGTATCGTTCAATGTCTGCAAAGCAGCATTTTTTTCTTCATTCTGTTGTTTCTTTTCGGCAATCTGTGCTTTGGCAGCATTGCCTTCTTCCTGGGCTGTTGCCTGCTGTTCCGCGGCCAGCGCCATTTGTTCTGTCAGGCGGTCAAATTCCTGCTCCATTTGTTCCGCTTCTGTGCAGAACATGGCAATTTCCGCCTGTTTCAGCTGTTCCCGCAGAGAAAGGAACTGTCTTGCTGTTTCGCTCTGTTCTTCCAAAGGCGCAAGCTGTCCCTCCAGCTCCGAAATGATATCTTCCACACGGAGCAGGTTCTGCTGTTCTTTTTCCAGTTTATTGGTTGCTTCTATTTTACGGGTCTTATACTTGACAATCCCTGTGGCTTCCTCAAAAATCCGCCGGCGTTCTTCCCCTTTGGCATTAAGAATCTCATCAATTCTGCCCTGCCCAACAATGGAATAGCCTTCTCTGCCGACGCCTGTATCCATAAACAGTTCCTGAATGTCTTTCAGACGGCAGGCAGCGCCGTTGATGCGGTATTCACTTTCACCGGAACGAAATACCCGACGGGTTACCTGCACTTCTGTAAACTCCACAGGCATACGCCCATCCTGATTGTCAATGACAATGGTCACCTCCGCAAAACCTTGAGGTTTGCGGCTTTCGGTACCGGCAAAAATAACATCCTCCATTTTATCCCCGCGGAGGCTTTTTGCACGCTGTTCCCCAAGAACCCAGCGAACAGCGTCGGAAACATTGCTCTTGCCGCTGCCGTTGGGGCCTACCACTGCCGTAATGCCCGGATTAAATTCCAGTTTGACTTTTTCAGGGAAAGATTTAAAACCCTGTAAATCCAATCTTTTTAAATACATGTTACACCTCGTTTTTGGCTTTCTTACACAAAAGCCTTACGATACAATTTTTCCGCCAACGATGGTATAAACCACTCTGCCTTTGACTTCCTGACCGGCAAAAGGCGAAAATTTTGCTTTAGACGCAAAAAGCTCCGGCTCAATAATCTGGGTGCCTTTTGTTTCAATGACAATTAAATCGGCGTCTTTGCCAACGGCAATCTCGCCTTTCTGCTCCAGTTTCAAAATTTCTGCCGGTTTTTTGGACATCAATTCCACCAGACGCGCCAGAGAAATGATACCCGTTTCCACCAATTTTGTAAAACTGATGGGAAAAGCTGTTTCCAGCGCAGAAATGCCGTATGCCGCATTGCCGAATTCTTTATCCTTATCTGTACGGCTTGTGGGACTATGTCCGGAAGCAATGGCATCAATGGTGCCATCGGCAATGCCTTCCAAAATAGCTTCCACATCTTCCTGTGTTCTCAAAGGAGGATTGACTTTCGCAAATGTATTGTAATCCTCCACCGCTTCTTCTGTCAGCGCAAAATAATGAGGGCATGTTTCACAAGTCACCTGCAAGCCACGTTTTTTCGCGTCTCTTACCATGCGCACAGAACCGCCTGTGCTCACATGGGCAATATGCAGTCTGGCACCAGTAATCTCTGCCAGCAAAATATTTCTTGCCACCTGCAATTCTTCTGCTTCTCTTGGCATACCGGACAAGCCCAGACAACTTGCTGTATAGCCTTCGTTCATGACACCTTTGCCAGAAAGGCTCCGGTCTTCACAATGGGTCATGATAGGCAGGTCAAACATGCGGCTGTAACGCATAACATTCCGCATCAGTGCCGCGCTATCAATGAACTCGTCGCCATCAGAAATGGCAACCACACCAGCTTCGTACATTTCACCGATTTCCGCGATGGCTGTCCCTTCGCATCCCATGGACATACTGCCATAAGGATAAATATTCACAGAAGCCTGCGCTTTGGATTTGGAAATGATGTATTCCACAACGGTTTTATTATCAATCACCGGTTTTGTATTAGGTTCACAGGTAATAGATGTAAAACCGCCTCTCGCCGCACTGCGGGAAACAGTGGAAATATCCTCGATATTTTCAAACCCAGGTTCACAAATATTGCAATGCATATCGATAAAGCCGGGCAATACCACATGACCGTCTAAATCCAGCTCTTTTGCATCTTCTACATGAAGATTTTCACCAATATCCGCAATGAGGCCACCTTCAATGAAAATATCATACAGTTTTTCTTCGGAATACGGCGGGGTAATGAGTTTACAGTTTTTCAGAATGGTTTTCATGCCAAAGCACCTCCCATCTGTGACAGAATATAGAACATGGCCATACGCACCGCTACGCTATTAGCAATCTGGTCATTGATGATACACTGAGGGCTGTCAATGACACCGTCAGAAATCTCAATCCCCCGCTGAATAGGGCCGGGATGCATGACAATGGCATCTTCTTTGGCATAACGCAGCAAATTATGGTCAATACGGAAGAACCGCTTATATTCATCCAAAGAAGGTAGGAATGTTTTGTCCTGGGCTTCCATACGCATACGGGTTGTCAGGATAACATCTGCCTGATTTACTGCTTCACGCACATCATAATGTACCTGCACACCGAATTTTTCAATTCCAGGCAAAAGAAGCGTCGGCGGCCCGGATACACAGACTTCGGCACCAAGTTTCGTCAAACCCCAGATATTGCTTTTTGCTACACGACTATGGAGCAGATCCCCAATGATAGCAACTTTCAGACCTTCAAAACTGCCTTTGCGTTCTTTGATAGTCAGTAAATCCAGTAAAGACTGTCCTGGATTTTCGTTGTAACCATCCCCAGCGTTGATGACAGATGCCTCTACACATTCTGCCAGCAAGCGGGCTGCCCCTGCCATTGGATGACGCAGAATGATAAAGTCTGCGCCCATCTGGTCTACCAGCTGCCCCATATCCTGGAGGCTTTCCCGTTCCATGGAATGGGCGGAATTGGTCATATCTACCACGTTGGCGCTCAAATGCTGCGCTGCCAACTCATAGGACAGTTTCGCACGGGCACTCTGTTCATAGAATAAAATAATGACAGACTTCCCCTGCAAATGGGGTGCCTTCTTATTCTTCTGGTTCAAAATATATTTCATGGTTTCTGCCGTACTGAGGATATAGCGGATATCATCTGCTGTTAAATCCCGCAGTCCGAAAAAGTCTTTCCGATGCAATGCCATTTGTTTCGCCTCCTGTCAGCCCTCCAAACGTTCCATCAATTTCTGAAAATATTCTGGAAGGGGCGCCTCAAATTCCATGTACTCTCCTGTTGTGGGATGGACAAATCCCAGAACCCTTGCATGCAGCACCTGTCCCTGCAAAGCAAAGGGCTGTTTTTTAGGTCCATACACCAGATCCCCCAGCAAGGGATGTCCGATATATGTCATATGTACACGAATCTGATGGGTTCTGCCTGTTTCCAGCTGTGCTTCGATGAGGGTAAAATTTCCCATTCGCTGCAATACCCGATAATGGGTCACTGCATGGCGGCTATGTTTCTGGGTAACCGCCATTTTTTTGCGATCCAAAGGATTTCTCCCGATGGGCTGGTCAACGGTGCCCTCATCCTCTTTAAAACCATTGAATACAATGGCGTTATATTTTCTTGTGATACTATGCTCTGCCAACTGTGCCGCCAAAGCCTGATGAGAAGCGTTGTTTTTTGCTACCATCAATACCCCGGAAGTATCTCTGTCGATACGGTGTACAATGCCGGGGCGTTTTTCCCCATTGATGCCGGAAAGTTCACTGCCACAGTGATACATCAAAGCATTGACCAATGTACCTGTATAATGCCCCGGTGCAGGATGAACAACCATCCCCTGAGGCTTATTTACCACAATCACATCAGCATCTTCATAAAGAATATCCAAAGGAATATCCTCCGGCAAGATTTCAATTTCTTTTGCTTCCGGCACTTCCACATCAATGACGTCTTTTTCACGCAGTTTATAATTGGATTTCACGCTGCCGCCATTGAGCTGGATATGTCCGCCTTCCACCAGTTTCTGCACAGCACTGCGGGAAAGGTCTTCCATATTTTCTGCCAGAAACACATCCAATCTGGTGCCAACGTCTTCTTTTTCTGCCGCAAATGTAAAATATTCCATCATTTCTCGTCCTTTTTCTTTTCTAACTTAGGTTCTTCTTTGATGACAAACAAAATAAGTGCTGCCAAAACAATGACACCCACCACAACGTAAATATCAGCCACGTTAAATACGGGCCAACTGAAGAATGTAAATTCAAAAAAGTCAACCACATATCCACGGAATACACGGTCAATCATATTTCCTACAGCACCAGCCAAAACCAGCACCATGGCACAGCGTACCCACTGATATTCTCTGGTACGGGGCATTTTCACAAAATAATAAACCAGAAAAGCCACAATACAAAGTGTCAGCAGCAGAATAAACCATTTTTTGCCGGAAAACATACCAAAGGCTACCCCTCGGTTTTCCACAAAGGTCAGATCCAGAAATCCATCCACCACAGTGGTAGAGCCGATGGGCTTCAGGTTCACCAAAGCCAGATATTTCGTCAGCTGGTCGATCCCCACCAATACCGCCGCTGCAATGATAGCTATGATCCACATTTCAAATCTTCCTGCCTTTCCGGGAAAAATATTCCCGTTTTTTTCATTTCTACATAACAAAAGCAGCCGCAGCAAGGCACCCGCAGCGCAGGCACCTCGTTACAGCCGTTTTCATTCCATACTTATTTATGAGTTGCTTCTTTGTGTGCAGCTTCTTTATCAGCTGCTTTGGCAGCATCTTTTTCTGCCAGGATTTCGTTTTTATCCAACAGTTCGATTTCTGCATACAGCAGCAGTTTCACGCGGGCACGCATGAGTTCATAACGATTCTGCAGTGCAGCAATCTCCTGTTCCAGTTCGTACACCTTTGTTCTTGCAGCAGAGAGGATTTCATCACGTTCCAGCTTTGCTTTATCAATGATCTGTTCCGCTTCCGCCTTTGCAGCTTCTTTGGTTTCTTCCGCAGCAGCTTCTGCCAGGCTCAATGTGCGTTCCAGTGTTTTTTCCAGATTACGCAGGCGGTCTGTGTCTTCCTGAACCACTTCTGTTTTTGTTTTAGACTGCATACTTTCGTTATACAGTTTTTCGTAATCTTCGTAAATATCGTCCAAAAAGGTATCTACTTCTTCGGGAGAATAGCCAACAGCTACTTTTTTGAAATCCTTTGTTGCAATATCGTTGGGTGTAACCACAAAAAAACCTCCTTAAATATATACGCCTACCTCTATACCGGTTCTGTCCTTTTTGTTTTTTCCGCCGATGGAAAGGAGGCGGAACCGCCCAAATCCCCGAACAGAAACCATATCCCCTTCCTTTAATAAAAGAGAAGGATTTGTTGTCACATTCCAGTTCACATTGGCTTTTTCTCCAGCGATGAGTGCCTGCACCTTTCCCCGTGAAAGGTGGAGTACCCCTCCTGCCACGGCATCCAGCCGCACAGAAGCCACTGTCAGCCTGCGAACTTCAATTTCTTTTTTTGCCTCAATTTCCGACAAATCTGTTTTTTCCACCTGCACTGGGGTGCGGGATACTTTTTCCAGATTCACCAGAATATAATCAGCGATTTCCTCTGATACAAAGCAAAGGGTCTGTTCTTCGGATACAAGAATATCCCCAACTTTTCCCCGGTCGATGCCAAGACCTAAAATAGAGCCCAGATAATCCCGATGGCTCAGGTCTGTCTGACCAAATTTTTTATGCTTTGTGATACGCAGGGCACAAATGGGAAAATCTTTTCCTTCCAACTCCATATAATCCGGTGCAAAACCCAGCATACGCCGCTCACAATCCTCTGTGCCGCCAAAGGCGACCACATTCAAGTCTGAAAGGGAACGGAGTTTTTCCAGAAACTTCCCACTTTTTGCCATATCCAGGAAATCCGTAAACGCCGGTGTATGGCGCTTATAACTGAAAGCAGCCTGATCCAGCACTTTCGCAAACAAAAGTCTTTCCTCAGGCTGTGTCATTCCTTGTAATAATGCTTGTTTATTCACATCCGTCACCTCGTCCCATTAGAACAGAAGCACCAGACCCATCAACAACTGTTTTACCAGCACCATCAGAATCAGTGCGATGATGGGAGAAAAGTCCAGCATCATGCCGCCGCCCAATGGAGATTTTTCCAACATACTGCGACAAGGTCCCAAAATGGGTTCTGTCAGATTGTAAATGAGGCGTCCCAAAGGATTGTTATATCCGAACATGGGAATCCAGGATAGTAAAATTCGAATAAAAATCAGCCATTCAATGACATTGAAAAAAACATCAATGGCTTGTATAAACAATACTTGTAAACTCGTCAAATGATTCTTCCTTCCTTATCTGCCACTGCTCATCCAGGGAAGAATCACGCCTTTTGTTTTCAGTTCTTCCTTGAAATCGCCGCTGATATCTACGTTTTCAGGAGCAATGACAAAAATGTTATTTGCTACACGCTGAATGGAGCCTTCCAAAGAGTAGCATGTACCGCTCAAAAAGTCCATGATTCTCTGTGCAACAGGGTATTCTACTTTTTCCAGATTTACCACAACAGGTTTTTTGGTCTTGATCTGATCACAAATTTCCTGTGCATCCTCATAACATTCCGGTTTGATGATCACTACCTGCATCTGAACGTTTGTGTTGATGCTGTAAACCTGCGGATTGTTTCTTGTTGTTTTGCGAGGCGCAGATGTGGTGCTGTAATCGGATTCGCGGCTGACGTCACGAAGACCATAGTTGTTGCTTACAGGCGCTGCCTCTCTGGCAGGAGCTTCATATTCATAATCATCTTCATAGTAATCTTCATCGTCTTCGTATTCACCAAACATCAAATCTTTCATTTTATTAATAAACTTTGCCACTTTCTTATCCTCCTAGATTTCTTTTCTTGCTTAAGCTTTATTGGGGTAGAATCTTTCGCCAAAAATGCCAGTGCCCACTCTGACAATGGTTGCACCCTCTTCAATGGCTACTTCATAGTCACCTGTCATCCCCATGGAAAGCATATCCATGTTTATATTATCAATTTTTTTACCGTTCATGTCAACCAGTAATTCTCGCATTTTACGGAAATATACCCTATTTTCTTCAGGATTTTCTACAAAAGGCGCTACCGTCATCAACCCTCTGACACGAATGTTGGGAAGCTGTGACAGTTCATGCAAAAACGCCTCTACTTCTTCCGGTTTTACGCCAAATTTGCTTTCTTCATCGGCCATATTGACTTCCACCAGAATATCCATCACAAGATCTTTGGCTGCTGCACGCTTATTGATTTCTTCCGCCAGACGCAGGCTTTCCACAGAATGGATCATGTCTACCTTGTCAATGATATATTTTACCTTATTTGTCTGCAAATGTCCAATTAAATGCCAATGAACATCGGGACCCATAGGTTCATATTTCTCCATGATCTCCTGAACTTTATTTTCACCCAGAGAAGTCAGTCCGCAGGCAACGGCTTCCTTAATGAGTTCCACAGGTTTTGTCTTGCTGACTGCCAGCAGCAGGACATCCTCCCGTTTTCTGCCTGCACGGGCAGCAGCATCAGCCACCCGTTTTTCAACTTCTGCAATGTTTTGCTGTATCGTTCCCATTTTGTGCATCTCCTTTTTATCAATAAATGGATTGTCCTTCTGTAATATTTTTCGCATCAGATACGATGGTATCATATACTTGAAGACCATAACTGCTGTTGGATTTTACGATAGCATATTCCTGATTTTGTTCCAGAATGGTGATGGGCACAAATTTTGCCATGGAACTGTTTGCCACATATACACCCGGCATGGTTTCCACCTCTGCCACGGTATATTGTCCAGCATTTTCTCCCGTTCCCTGCAAAATCACATCTCCCAGCTTCAGCGTCTGGTCTGACTGCGCCAGATATGCATAAGAATCATCACTGCTGATGATGGTCGTTGCAATAAACTTGGAATTATCTCCATTGACCAGCAATACACCCTGATTGCCTCCGCTTTCTGTCAGACAATCCAACGGGATTTTCAGCAGAGATTTTTCAACAATAGCATTATTTGGAATCTTCAGCCCTTCCACTGTTTCACTTTCTAAGCTGAAAGAAATGGTACGGCTGTCCATAAATTCATCCATATATGTAAAACAGGAGAATACAACCTTTGTTTCTGTTTCACCCGGTGTAATGGAACGAACGGTTGCGGATACTGCCGTTGTTGTATCCTCACCAATCAGATTCAGCTTTTTGGTACTGCCAACTTCCCAATCCAGCACTTCGTTAGCCGGGAAATTGGATACGATATACCACTGATTGCTTCTGACAATACGGAACAGCGGATCTCCTTCTTCTACGTTATTGACCTTGGAAATATAAGTCATTTTTTCACTGCCGCTGAGCTGACCAACGGTAATTTCATCCAAAGCATCCGGTGTCAGTGTTTCTTCCAGACCATCATAGCTGAACGCCACAACGCCGCTTTCCGGTGCCGTTACAGAACTCATGCTCTGAGAAAGCTGCTGTTCATAAGAACTGCGTTCTTCACTGAGCTGAGAAAGGCTTTCCACATCTTCAGACAGCCAGATTTCATTTCGCTGGAGCATATAGCTGTCAAGCTGTGTCCGCATAGAATATAAATAGGAAGCATCTGTTTTCATGGATCTGCTGCCAAACATTTCCACTGTATTGGCCATATTATTTTCTATGCGCGTGATATCCTCAGAAAAGGCTGACAGATCGCTGCGGCTTTTCTGTGTTTCCAGAATATCTTTATCAATAGATTGGAGTTTTTCTTCCAGCACATCTGTAGAAGCAGTATCTTTTACCTGACATACCACAGCGGATTTGGAAACATAATCTCCTTGCGAATATTCATAAAATGGTGTACCTGCACGGTCACTCTTAACTACATATTCATCCCGCACAATGATGCCCTGTCTGCTTACCGGTGTGTCAATGGTGCCATAAGTTACCGTTTCCACATTGGTTTCCGGTTTTTTTACCGCCATCATCATCAGCTGTGCCACTAAGTACAGCGCAATGACACCGAAAACAAACAACGGCAAAATCCGTCCCGCATAATTTCTGCGGCGCTTCACAGTTGCTTTAGATGGTTTTTTCGGCTGTGCTGTTCTATGCTGCGCCTTTTTGGGCTGCACAGGTCTTTGATGCACCCGCGGTACCGGCTGGGGCTGTGTTCGTCCATAATAACGACTTTCATTTTCCCTTTTTTGCCGGATGCGGTTCAACTCATATACATTATCCCTTTGGTTCCGGCCTTGCGGTGGCCCATTGGGACGCTTTTTCTTTTTTCTGGTTTTATTTCCCGAGGAGCCTTTTTGCATTGGTATCCTCCTTTTTTGTTTTTTACTCTACTGCATCGTTTTATTATAATACATTTTGTCTCTCGGGTAAAGGGCAGTACCCATTTTCTGTCTTTTATTTTTATAAAAATTCCGCCGTTTTTCATAAAACCACAAAGGGCAGATGTTTTCTGCATCTGCCCTTTTATCTATATAAAAAGCTCGTGATAGCTTTATGCGTTTTTGTCTTGGATAGTCAGCTGTAAATCCATACCTTTTTCTCCGTTACGGATGATATGAACGGAAACGGTCTGACCAATCTCTGTTTCTTTTACCAGTTCGGACAAAGAATCCATATCCATAACAGTTTTTCCATTAAATTCTGTAATAATATCCCCTGCCTGGATACCAGCCTGTTCCGCAGGGCCGCCTTCTGTTACTTCTACAATCAGCGCACCTACAGGCAGTTTATACAAAGAAGCATTTTCAGAGGTAATGCTTGTGCCCATGATGCCAATATAAGGTGTTGTTACAGTACCATCTTCCAGCAGATCCTGTGCGACAGAGATAACTTCGTTGCTTGGAATTGCGTAGCCCATACCTTCTGCCATAGAGGAGTTGTATTTTGCTGTATTGATGCCGACTACTTCACCACGGCTGTTTACCAGAGCGCCGCCACTGTTACCACTGTTGATAGCTGCACTTGTCTGAATTACATTCAATGTATTGTTATCCACGCTGATGGTCTGATTTTTCACGCTGACAATACCATCTGTTGCAGAAAGTCCCAGACCCATAGCATTACCGATGGCAATAACGCTTTCACCGACTTCCAGATTATCAGAATCGCCGAATGTTGCAACTGTTACTTCATCAATGCCTGCTGCTCTCAAATCATCCCAAGAGATAGTCAATACAGCCAAGTCGGAATCGCTCTTTGTACCAACGACTTTTGCCTGTACACTGGTTGTGTCATTGATGGTAGCGTATACTTCTGTAGCATCTTCAATAACGTGATTATTTGTTACGATGGCAATTTTATCATCATCGGAATAGAAGATAACACCACTGCCGGCGCCTTCGCCTTCATAAGGTACACTGAAAGCACCATAATAAGAAGTTACACCTTCAATCTTTGTGGTAATACTTACAACAGAAGGTTTTACGGCACGTACCACATCAATGGTGGACATCCCTGTTCCTGTTGCTGTCTTTTCTACATTCATAGTGCCGGATGATGTTACTGTGCTGCCTGCATTTTGATAATGCTGTTCGACTACACCATAGCCTGCACCAATACCAGTACCACCTGCCAGACCAATGATCAGGCAGCCTGCAATGAGTTTTGCCCAACCGCTGTTTTTCTTTTTGCTGTGTTTTTTCACATGTTCTGCATAGCAATTTTTATTTTTTTCCTGTTTTCTGCGTTCTTCTCTGGGACCAGCTGCATGTTCAGAATGTTCTGCTGTATTTTCTTCAGTAAATTCCTGATTAACATGTTCTGTGTTTTCTGCTTTCTCTGCTTTTTCTGTTGTTTCAGATTCAAAACACATGGGCTGTGCATCTTCCGGTGTATAGTCCCGCAATGTTTCACTGTGATATGTCTGCTGGGACTGTTCACTTTTTACTTCTTCTACTTTCGCATCCTCTGCTGCATTCTGTTCCACATCTTTGGATTCATATGCATTGGATGTATTTTCACTGTATTCATTTTCGCTGAGCACTTTTTCTTCGTGTTCATTTTCTACGTGTCCATGGATTGGCTCCATGTTGTTTTCATTTTCCCTTTTATCTTCATTTGGATTATACATATCTCATTCCTCCTGTTATATCTGAATTGCTTTTTGCTTTCTTTATTTTCTTTGTTGTAATTAGTATATTCTACTATTTTGAACAAAATATGAACATGGCATAAACAAAGGTTAAACATTTTATGTTCTTTTTTCGCTGAAAAATTCCAAATACTTTCCTTTATAAAAAAAGAAATCCTCGCAAACAATATAAAAAGAGGTGATAAACATGACAAAAAAGAGATATCAAAAACACAAAAGAACACCCAAAGACACCGTTTCCGGCAATGACTTATATCAAATCCGCCAGAATGCCCATTACAGTGACAGCGGCAAAGCGGAACCGGACAACAACATCTTTTGGGAAGAACGCAGCAATCCTTTGAGCAGCAAAGGCAATTAATTCCCATAAAAAAACATACCAGATGAAGCCTTTGTAAAAACAAGAAAGCTGGAACCCTTAGTGTATAAGGATTTCAGCTTTCTTCGTTTTCTTATGAAGATGTCTATTAAGGATGACAATTTTCACAGGGACGATACCCCTGAGAAATGGCCGCATCCCGACTGCTCAAAGACACTTTATTACTGTCTTTCATTTTAGAAACAGAGGAACAGGAAGCACGATGGAATATTTTAGAGTTCTTATTTCCAACATAAGTGACTGTTGTTTCTGTCGTGGGTTTTGAGGGCTGTTCCGGCTGTGTAGCCGGTTTCTGCACTGGAGTTGTTCCACTGGATTTTGCACCCACATCAGAAAGTGTCAGTTTTTCCGTTGCATCAAAAGAAATCTGCTGTCCATCTGTGGTCATAACAATATCACCGGAACGGAATGTTCCGTAAACATCTGCGCCTGTATTCAGATAAGCAGACAGCGCTTCTTCATGAGGATGGCCGTAAGAATTATCAAGGCCTGCGGAAATGATGACATATTCCGGTTTTGTCGTCTGAAGGAACTGACTGCTGACAGAAGTTCTGGAACCATGATGCCCTGCTTTCAGCACATCTACATCAGAAAACAGACTGCTGTTGGCATCTGCCACGTCTGATGACAAATCTCCTGTAAACAATACTTCCACATCGCCATAGGTAAGCATTGTCACAACGCTGTTATCATTGGCGTTATCATAAACATCTGTAATGGGCAAAAAATCCAATGTAGCCCCACTTGGCAGAGTGATGTTCTGTGCCGCTGTATCCGCAGCATAGTCCGCGCCTTCTGCCTGCACTTTATTATGGTAGGTTTGATATGTCTTTGTGGTACTGGTTCTGCCGTTATCCACCACTTCTTCTACGGTATACGCATCAAACACCGCAGGCAGACCGCCAATATGGTCAGCGTCTTCATGGCTGGCAACAACCACATCCAAATCGCCGTCTACATAGTCTGAAAGATACTGCACAACCTTTGTTCCTTCTGCAGATACCCCTGCATCAATGAGAATTTCAAATTCTCCGTCATTGATGAGCGCTGCGTCCCCCTGACCAACATCCAGAAAATGTACTTGAATATCCCCATTTCCTGTTGTTTGTCCGCCAGAAGTCACAATAACGGTATTGGTATCTCCATTCCACTGAACTTTGGCGCCAAAGCTTTCCAGCACCACACGAATGGGCAGATATGTTCTGCCATCCTGTATCAACGCGGCTGTATCATTCTCCACTTTTGTTCCATTTCGATAAATATAAGGCTGTCCAATAGGCACTTCTACTGTAATGCCGTCTTTTTGGGCAATTGCCATCTGTTCGGTTCCATCCCAGGAAACGGTGCAACCATACGTTTCCATGGTTTGTCTGAACGGAACTTGTGTTCTTCCAGCATCATCCACAAAAGGTGTACCTGCTTCTTTTGTATATGCCACCTGTTTTCCATTGATTTCAACTTTTGTGGCTCCATCTGCATTGCTGCAATTTGGCATAAACACTAACAACGCGGCTATTAACAGAAAACCAACCTTCTTTTTCATCCGATCCCCTCCTTAGGTGTTTTGTCAGATTATATCACACTTCGAAATGTGGTTCAACGGACTTTCTGGATTCTCTTCTTTTTTGTGCAAGTGCATTATAAAAACATATGTTCTTTTTGTTGACTTTGTATATCAGAACATACAATCGTTTTTAAATAAAAAAAAGCCGGAAATTTTCGATTGCTCAAAAATTTCCAGCTCATAATTTTCAGAAAATTATTCCTGTACCTGTTTTGCCACCTGAATCATGATAGCACATTCCATACGTTTGCGGAAGAGCTGGCAGCCGTATTCATATACGCCTGCGATATCCCCTGTTGCATGGTAAGCGTTGGCAGCGCAGCCACCGGAACAGTACAGTTTTGCCCAGCAGTCTTTACAGTCAGGACGTGCATAAGCATTGCATTTGCGGAATTTATCCTGCACTTCTGGATGGGTAACACCTTTCCAGATATCACCCAGACTATAAGCAGGATCGCCTACGAACTGATGGCAAGGGAACAATTCGCCCCAAGGGGTAACTGCCATGTATTCTGTACCGCTGCCGCAGCCAGTTACACGTTTATATACGCAAGGGCCGCCTGTCAAGTCAATCATGTAATGATAGAAAGTGATGGGCTTGCCTTCTTTTTCTCTGCGGAGCATATCTTTTGCCAGAATTTCATACTGTTCGAAAAGTACAGGCAGATCTGCTTCTGTCAGTGCATAAGGTTCCTTTGGATCACAAACAACAGGTTCCATAGACAGTTCTGTGAAGCCCAAGTCTGCCATATGGAAAATATCCTTTGTGAAATCAATGTTGTCATGTGTGTAAGTACCACGTACATAGTAGCCAGTGTTGTTTCTGCTCTGAACGAACTTCTGGAACTTGGGCACAATCACATCATAGCTGCCGTGACCGCCAACGGTACGACGCAGTCTATCATGAACTTCTTTTCTGCCGTCCAGACTCAGTACCACGTTATGCATTTCTTTGTTTGCAAATTCGATGACATCATCGTCAACCAGCAAACCATTGGTAGTCAGTGTGAAACGGAAATTTTTGTTGTGTTCTTTTTCCACACTGCGGGCATAATTTACCAGCTGTTTCACCACATCCCAGTCCATAAGGGGTTCGCCGCCGAAGAAGTCCACTTCCAGATTTCTTCTGCTGCCAGAGTTGGCAATGAGGAAATCCAGAGCCTGTTTCCCAACTTCAAAGCTCATGAGGGCACGTTCCCCCTGATATTTGCCCTGACTTGCAAAACAGTAATCGCATGTCAGGTTGCAGGTATGTGCCACATGGAGACACAGCGCCTTGATGTCATTGTTTTTCATTTTGAAATTTGCCGCAATGTCTGCGTAGAGATCTTCTGTAAAGAGTTTGCCTGTTTTCTTCAGTTCTTCTACCCCTTCCAGAATATCCGCGATTTCTTCGGCTGTTACTTCTGGATTATCTGCGTATTTTTCCAGAATCGCCTTTGTGATTTCTTCTTTTGTATGTCCTTCATACATACCGATGATGTCGTATGCCACATCATCCACAACATGCACGGAACCGCTGTAAACGTCCAGCACAATGTTGTAACCGTTTAACTTGTACTGATGAATCATAAAAATCCTCTTTCTATTTTATATACTATTTGATCCGAAGCCATCTTCGGGATTATGCGTAAAAAGTCGCCGCCCGAAACGGGCAGCGACTTATCCTGTCGCTTCTTATTTGTTTTCGCACTGCTGGTTTGCAACACCACAAGAAGTTTTGCAAGCAGACTGACAGGATGTCTGGCATTCGCCACAGCCGCCGTGTTTAACACTTGCAGCCAGATCACGGGTATTCAATGTCTGAATGTGTTTCATGTATATCACCCCTTTGCTTTTACGGACGTCTTTTCCTTTAAGACATACCTGTTCGTATTCTATCACAAAAAATGTCGTGTTTCAAGTTTGAACCAAAAAATGTCACATCATTCATAAAAACAAACGCGAATCCTTCCATCTTTTGCAAAAGCGCACTGAACATTGACGCCGTTTTTCTGCATATAAAAAGCCTGCGCCAATACTTCTTCCGAAATCCGTTCCCCCGGCGCAACAAGGGGAATCCCCGGCGGATATGCCCAAAGAAAATCAGCCGCAATTTTTCCAAGACTGTCATGCAGCGTTACTTCTGTCGTTTCTCCCTGCAACGCTTCTTCCATACCGCATACCATCTGCGGAAGCACCATCTGCCCTTTCGCCAATGGCTGTTTTGCCGGCATAACTTCTTGGTCAATTTCCAGTATGGCTTTTGCCAATCGTTCCATTCCTTCGTCTGTATCGAAAATGCTGGTCATGGCCAATGTATGCAGAGATAGGGACATTTCCACTTCCAGTTCATATTTCTCCCGCAGGATGTTAGAAAGTTCTACCCCTGATAGGTTGCAGTTTCCTGTAAAAAAGAGGAGTTTTCCCCTGTCGTGACCAAATACCAGAGGAGAAATATTCGGCTGCCACAATCTGATGTGTTCCAGTTTCTCCATTTTTTTATAAAAAGATGCCAATCTTTTTTCATAAGCCGCGAAAAGGCCTTCTCTGTCCTGTTCCAATAAAGAAATGCATCCGTCCATTTCCGCCATGAATACATAAGAAGGGCTGCTGGTCTGAAATACAGAAAGTTGTCTGCCAATTTCTGTCACATCCACCTGTTCTGTGCAGACATGCAAAATAGCTGTCTGTGTGGGACAAGGCAATGTTTTATGGAGACTCTGCACCACCACATCTGCCCCCAAATGGACTGCTGTGTCTGGAAATCCTTTGCTAAAACCCAAATGAGCACCATGGGCTTCATCTACCAGCAGATATGCACCATATCGATGGGCAATTTCTGAAATAGCAGCAATATCACTGACCACACCTTCATATGTGGGACTTGTAAGAATCACCAGCTTACAGTCAGGATGTTCCTGCAAATGTTTCTCTACGGTTTCTGGCTGAATACTGCCGGAAATCTGCATTTCTTCCACCCATTCCGCCTGCATATATACAGGATGCAGGCCACACAATTCTACAGCATGATATACTGCCCGATGGCATCCTCTTGCCATCAGAACTTTATCGCCGCGCTTTGTCAAAGCCCGAATGCCTGCCAAAAGTCCTGCACTGCTGCCATTTACCAGAAAAAAGCTTTTTCTGCTGCCCCAAAGTTTTGCTGCCCGTTCCATGGCTTCCGCCAGAATACCTTCCGCATGGTGAAGATTATCAAAGCCATCAATTTCCGTAATATCTAAATCATAAGGAAACAGGCTGCCCTGCTGTTTCTGCCGTTTGTGTCCCGGCATATGAAAAGGATACGCATTTCCCGCTCCGTATGTTCTCAATCGTTCTCGTAAATCCATCTTGGTTCCTCCTGTTCTTTCTCCGATTATACAGCACCAGCTACAAACTGAAAAGCAAAACAAAAAGAACCATCCAAATTTCCATAAAAAAAGTCCTTCTCCAAAAATGAAGAAAGACTTTTTTATTTAAGGATACATTGCTTCTTTCGCACGAATCAAAGCATATAAAGTTTCATTGATAGGTGTCGGCACACCATATTTTTTGCCAAGCTCCACAAGTTTGCCGGAGAAAGATTCCACTTCTGTCAGGCGGTGGGCCTCCACATCCTGCAGCATAGAACATTTTCCTTCTGCACTCCACTTGTTTACACTTTCTCCCGCCGCAGCCACATCCGCCGCATGAAGATCTACGCCTGCCGCTTCCGCCACGGCAACCACTTCCGCCATTGCTGCCAGCGCCATATTTCGTACTGCTTCCTTCTGCTGGAACTGTCCATAATTGGCACCTAAAATCGCAGAAACCTGATTGGTTCCTACGTTCATCATCCATTTCCGCCACTGACGTCTAGTGATGTCTGCACAAATCTGGCAGGAGATTCCCCATGAAAGCAGGGCTTCTTTTATGGCTTCCAATACCGCTTCTTCTGCATCACCAATCTGAATGAGGAATGTTTCACCACAGAACAGTTCGTTGCCAATTTTTCTGGCATCCACATAAACCACCGCAGTCAAAACAATATTTTCAGGGAAAGCTTCCCGCAGTACTTCTGAAGCAGAAATACCGTTCATCAAAGGCATCAGGATAGTATTAGGCCCTACATAATCCCGCAGTTCTTCAATGGATGCTTTCAGCTGTGTATTTTTCAGTCCTACCATAAGCAAATCCGGATAAGAACCTTTTTCCCAAATCTTCGGGAAGAATGTTTCCCCACGGGTGAGCAGGCCATCTTTTTCCATACGTTCCCGTCTGGAACCGTGGACAATTACTTTGATTTTATCCAGATTTTCACGCTGTCTGCACAGCAGGCTGCCCCCAACGGAGCCTGCACCAAACAAAGCCGCCTGTTCTATCTTCATGCATTTTCCTCCTCATTCACCGGAAATGTATCCACATTGACTTTTGTAAAATCGTCCGTCACTTTATCTGCCAGAGAAAGATCCTGTTCCCCACTGGTAGGATTTTTATATGCCAGTACCCACATACCTGCGGCCTTACCAGCACGAATGCCATTGGTGGAATCTTCAATGACAAAGCAGTTTTCCGGTGCTGCCCCCAACTGTCTTGCAGCTTCCAGAAAAACATCCGGCTCCGGTTTGCTCTTAGGCACTTCTTCGCCGCTGACGATTTTGTCGAAATATGGCAGCAACCCGATGGTTTCCAGTATCCAGCGAATCAGCTCCGGATCTGTGGAAGACGCCAGCGCAACAGGATAGCCTGCTGCGTGAATGTTTTCCAGCAGTTCTTTGGTGCCTTTAATGGCATGAGCATTGCTTTCCACAAACATCCGGCGCACAACACCTTCACGGTATGCCATCATTTCCTCCGGCGTTGCCTGCACATGAAAAGCTTCCTGATACATGGGAAAACGCACAGGGTTTGTGGTTCCTGCAAAAGGTTCCACATCCGCTCTGGTCAGCTGCACGCCAAAATGCGCCAGTGTTTCCAGGTCAGCATCATAATGGACTGGCTGGCTGTCAATGAGCACACCGTCCATATCAAAAATAAAAGCATGTTTTTTCAAATGAAATCCCCCTCTCTTTGCAGTTCGATTATAACGAAAAAAATGGATTCTGAAAAGAAATTTTTTTACAGAAAAAAACAGGGATGGATTTTTGCTGCAAAATCCTCCCTGTTTGTAAGTCAATTTCAAAATTATGCTTCTGTTTCTTCTTCGTCGCCGCGATAATACGCCGCCGCATCTTCCGGCCGAACGGTATTGATGAAGCAATCCGTAGCGTTTTCAAATCCCGCAAATCCGCCAATACGAGGTAAAATTTGCAAATGCCAGTGGAAATCCCCGAATTTGGGGCTATCCATCAAGCAGAGGTTATACCCCACATCCTGCCGCAGCTTCGCCACCTTCGGCAACAGAACATGCAGCATCTCCGCCAGATCTGACATTTCTTCCGCTGTCAGTTCTCCAAAAGCTTTGCGGTGCGCTTTGGGCATCACCCATACTTCATAAGGATAACGGGATGCATAAGGTGTAATGGCAAGAAATGTTCCATTTTCATAAGCAATCCGTTTTTTCTGTTTCTGTTCATGAAGCAACATTTCGCAGAAACGGCAGCTTTTTCCCATACCTAAATCCATCATTTTACGGATACGTTCCGGCACAATGGGAACCCCTACCAACTGCCAATGGGAATGCTGGATACTCATACCGGCTTCCGCACCACAGTTCTTAAATATCTGGACATATTCCGTATTTTCTTCTGCACGAATGCTCACATAGCGCATGCGCAGAGCCATCAACACTTCCTGCATATGGTTGAGCGAAAATTCATCGATGGTTTCTCCATGAGTTGGCGTATCTACCAGCACTTCATGGCGTCCTGTACCAACAGTCTGTTCATAAAATGATTCTCTTTCACTGTAAAATCCACTGGCACTGACTGCCGGATACATATTGGGAAATACCCGGATACTCCAGACCCCATCTGCCCCATCCTGATAAACGGCAGGCGTTGTCCAGCTTTCGTGTCCTCTGCAAAAAGGACATTTTTCACCAGTCTTCCGTTCCGGTTTTGACCAGGTAAATTCATACGGTCTGTTTTTTCTGTTTTCTGCATATAGGGTCCATTCTCCCGTAAAAGGATTCCTTCGGAATTCTGACATCTTCTCACACCCCTGTTATCATCCTTTTTGCTGTAATGTCCAATATTCGATGCCATCAAACACGTTTATTCGTGTGGGATGGATTTCACCACCTACATAAGAAGATGTCAGCAAAACATCTTGTCTGTAAGCAATGCTCACATAAGGCAGTTCTTCCGCCAGTTTCTTTTGCAGATTGCTGTATGCCAAAAGTGTCTGTCCTTCTCCGATGGCACTATTTGCTGTTTGCAGCAGCTGATCCACTTCTTCGTTGGAATAGCCAATATAGTTATAATCGCCATCTGTCACAAAAAATGGTGCCAGATTCAACACTTCTGACATTTTCCAGCCGCCTACCACCAGATCAAAATCTCCTGATGCAAATTTTTCACTGTAAACGTCGTAGGGCTGAGCATCAATGGTCACTTCAAAACCAATGGCCTCCAGTTCTTCTTCCATACGGCTGGCAATCTGATTGCGTGCTGTATTTTCTTTATTCACTAGCATGGTGATACGCAATTCTTCTTTGGTACCGTTTTCCTTTTCTTTCTCCAGCACACCATCATTGTTTGAGTCTGCCCAGCCTGCGTTTTTCAAAAGCGTAGACGCCATGGTCGCATCGTAATTATAGGGCGCCACGTTTTCCTCATAGAGCCAAGATGCCGGGCTGACAGGGGTATTGCTCATTTCCGCGTATTTCAGATATACGCTTTCATAGATATAATCCTTTGGTACCACATAGGCCACAGCCTGCCGCAGGTTTTTATCCTGAAACAGATCTCTGCCGAAATTAAATCCAATAAAATCATAAACACCTGCGTCAAAAGCAGTTCCTTTCATTTTATCATCAGCAGCCAGATATCTGCCGGCTGATGTAGAGTCTGTCACCATGGTATCCAAAATACCCTGACTAAAGGAATAATCATCTGTATCGGCACTGCCTGTGATTTTTACCGTAATTGTGGAAATATTCGGCACGGTACCGCTGTAGCTTTCATTGGGCACCAGAACCATGGAAGAAGCCATGGTATAGCTTTCCATGCGGTAAGGGCCATTCCCTACCGGATTCATATTGGCAGCGCTGTCCATTTCCGTCTGTCCCTGATAATGGGCAGCTGGAATAATAGGGAAATACAATGCTGAAATGTTATTGCTGAATGCTTCCCTAAAGTTAACGGTTACACTGTAGGTACCAGTCTTGGTACAGGAAGCTACATAATTGGTCACATTTTTGTATACGGCATCCTCCTCTGACCCTACAATGGTATCATAAGAAAATACCACATCGTCGGCAGTCAGGCTGGTACCATCTGTCCATTTGATGTTTTGCTTCAGGTTTACTGCCAGACTCATACCATCTGCGGACAGCGTCCAATTTTCTGCGACGCCGCCTTCTGGTTTTCCGTTTTCCCCCTGTCCAATAAAGGGCAGAAACATCAGTTTCAAAATACGGTCAACGGATTCATCCCGATTCCGCAGGGGATTCAATGTTTCCGGCACACGCATGGAAAGGGTCAGACCGCTTGCTGCCGCTGTCTGCGCATCTTCCCCGGCAGTGACTGAAAAATCTCCTGTTGTGCTTTCACTGCCGCCGCAGGCTGTCAAAAGGAAAACAGCCGTTAATGCCAAAGCCCATATTCTCTTTTTCATGCCATTTTCCTCCTTACACACCATAACGCCACTGATACACTTTCTGCATCAGCGTCACTTTCTTCACATACTGATCTGTTTCCGCATAGGGGATTTCCTCCAGCGTCAGACCATCTGCACTTTTTTCCTCATCTGCCAGCCACTGGGCAACTTTATTGTGCCCTGCATTATATGCCGCTAGGCAAGTGGGGGTATTTCCATTAAATTTGTCATGGAGCCAATGCAGATACCAACAGCCGATCTGGATATTTTCGTCCGGGTCCATCACATTCAGATTTTCCGCATCCATACCGTCAATCTGCTGGGCTGCCCAAACAGCTGTATCATCGCTGATCTGCATAAGCCCTTTGCTGCCTGCGTGAGATACTGCCTGCGGGTCATAGCCACTTTCACAGAAAATAACAGCATACACCAAGGAAGGCTCTACCTGATACTGTGATGCGTATTTTTCCACATATTCCTCATATTCCAACGGCACGAACCGCGGAACCACCACAAAATATCCGATTGCTGCCACAACACAGAGAAAAAACACCAGTGACAGCAATTTTTTCAAAAATCGAATCATGTTTTCTTCACCTGTTTATTCTTGTAATGTTTTCCATGCCAGAGCAAGCTGCTCCTGCAAATGAGCAAGGTCGCCACTGTTGTCCAAAACAACATCAGACAATGCCTTGTATTCTTCCCAAGATTTCTGGTTGGCAATGCGCGCCATGGCAAGTTCATGGCTGACACCATCCCGTTCCATAACTCTCTGGGCGCGGACTTCCGCATCGGCATAAACCACCCAGACAGCATCGCAGAATTTTTCCAGACCCACTTCAAAGAGCAGCGGCGCATCCAATACAATGCAGGAAGCAGTCCCTTCTGCCTTTGCCTGTTCAATCTGGGCTTTCATTTCTGCCACAATATATGTATGGGTGCAGCGGTTGAGAAACGCCAGTTTTTCTTCATCGTGAAAAACGATTTCTCCCAGCTTCTTGCGGAAAATGGTTCCATCTTCCTGCAAAATATCTTTGCCGAAATATGCCACAATTTCCTCATAAGCAGGTTTACCTACTTCAACAATCTGGCGGCTTACTAAATCCGCGTCTACAATGACAGCACCCATTTCTTTCAAAAAGCGGCTGACAACGCTTTTGCCGCTGCCAGTACCGCCAGTCAATCCAATGACTTTCATCTTCTATCCCTCTTTTTTATTTGGCATCCAGCCAGTTCTGTCCCTCATGGACATCCACGTCCAAAGGCACAGACAAAGCCACTGCCTGTTCCATATTTTCTTTCAGAATTTTTGCTACAGCTTCTTTTTCTTCCAGCGCTGTTTCGATGAGCAATTCGTCGTGTACCTGCAAAATCAGGCGGGAACGGAAGCCCCCTTCTTTCAAGGCACGATGAACTTTCACCATGGCGATTTTGATAATATCAGCGGCACTGCCCTGAATGGGCATATTCATTGCCACTCTTTCTCCAAAGGAACGCTGTACAAAGTTGCCGCTCTGCAGTTCCGGCATAGCCCGTCTGCGATGGAAAATGGTAGAAACATATCCCTGTTCTGTAGCTTCTTTGATCATCCGTTCCTGATATTCTTTAATTTTGGGATACTTGGTAAAGTATGCCGCAATATACTGTTCCGCTTCTTTTCTGGTGATACCCAGATCCTGACTCAGGCTGAAAGAGCCGATACCGTAAACAATACCAAAGTTTACTGCCTTTGCGTTGCTTCTCTGGAGAGGTGTCACTTCGTCAAAAGGCACATGGAACACCTGAGAAGCTGTCAGGCGATGAATATCCTGCTGATGACGGAAAGCGTCAATGAGGGTTTCATCCCCTGCAATATGTGCCAATACGCGCAGTTCAATCTGAGAATAGTCCGCATCTAAGAAGCAGAATTCCTCAGAACTCGGCACAAATACCCGACGCAGTTCCCGTCCCAATTCCAGACGCACAGGAATGTTCTGCAGATTGGGTTCTGTGGAACTAATACGTCCTGTAGCTGTAATGGTCTGGTTAAAGGTGGAGTAAATTTTATCTGTTTTTTCATCCATCACAGCCAGCAAGCCATCAGCATAAGTGCTTTTCAGTTTTGCCAGCTGTCTGTAATAGAGAATTTTTTCTACGATAGGCGCTTCATTTTTCAGTTTTTCCAGCACATCTGCCGCAGTGGAATAACCGGTTTTTGTCTTTTTGCCGCCTTTCAGACCCATTTTTTCAAAAAGAATCACACCCAGCTGTTTGGGAGAATTCAAATTAAATTCTTCGCCAGAGAGTTCATAGATTTCCTTTGTGATGGTTTCAATGCTTTCGCCCAGCTGTTTCTGGTATGCCAAAAGGGCCTGACGGTCTACCTTCATGCCCCAGCGTTCCATATCCGCCAACACATACAACAAGGGCATTTCTACTTCGTAAAACAGTTCTTCCTGTTCATTTTCTTTGATTTTTTTCGCCATGACCTGTTTGCTGCGGAAAGCAACCTCTGCCTGTCTTGCGGCAAAAGCAACACGTTCCCCTTCTGGCAGGCTTTCCAAAGGCTGTTTGCTTCTGCCTTTGCCCAGTACTTCCTCTGCGGAGGGATAAACTTCCTCCAGAAAATCCCTTGCCAGATCGTCATATTCATAAGAATTGCCTGTAGGATTCAACAGATAAGCCGCCAAAGCTGTATCAAAAGAAGCATGAATTTCATCCACACCAAAAGGAGCTACTGTATGAATGTCCCGTTTTACATCGTGACCGATTTTTACCATATCTTTTGTGGTAAAGAAATCTTTGGCACAGTCTGCCAAAATCTGGGGAGGCAAATCTTCTGTGATTTCCAGAAAAACACCTTCTCCCGCATTCTGGCAAACAGACATACCTTTCCATGCACCATCGTCTACCAACAGGATATAGGCTGTTTCTTTCTGTTCCAGACTTTCAAAGAAGTTTTTCGCTTCCTCCGATGTTGTGATGTGAGAAAAAACTGTTTCCACCGCTTCTGTCTGGGTTGTTTTCTGTTCAAAACGAGAAAACATACTTTTAAATTCCAGACGCTTAATCAGTTCATAAGCCTCCGGTGTGAAAATATCAGCTGTTGTCATTTTGGAAAGATCCAATTCCAAAGGCATATCACGAATGATGGTTGCCAAGTATTTGCTCAGTCTTGCCTGTTCCTGGAACTCTGTCAGATTTTCTGAAGCTTTTTTGGGCTTGATTTCTGCCGCGTGAGCAATGGCATTTTCGATGTCATGGTACTGCTGGATAATCTTCACAGCGGTTTTTTCACCAATGCTGGGCACACCGGGGATATTATCGGAAGCATCCCCCATAAGGGCTTTTACGTCGATAAATTCCAGTGGTGTCACGCCATATTTTTCCATTACATCTTTTGCATAATAATCTTCGGTTTCTGTGCGTCCGCCTTTTGTTTTGGGAATCCGCACTTTCAGGGTTTCTCCGGCAATCTGCAATAAGTCCCTGTCACCGGAAACCACAACAGGAATGAGCCCTGCATCCTCTGCCTTTTTGGAAAGGCTCCCCAGAATGTCATCGGCTTCATATCCTTCCTGTTCGTAGATGGGAATATGCATGGCAGTAAGGACTTCTTTCAGCAAAGGCATCTGCTCCCGCAGTTCCTCGGGCATCCCCTTTCGGGTACCCTTATATCCATCAAAAGTTTTATGCCGGAAGGTTGGCGCATGCATATCAAATGCCACCGCCAGATAATCCGGCTGGTCTTCATCTAACAATTTGAATAAAATATTGAAAAAACCATAGACCGCATTGGTATAGCGTCCTTCTGCGTTTGTCAGCAGAGGAACCCCATAAAATGCACGGTTTATGATACTGTTGCCGTCAATGAGCATGATTTTTTCAGCCATATTGACCTCCTTATTTCTTCGGATTTCCGGAAAATGCCCAGAAACCTCCATAGTAAAATTTATTATACACCAAAACGTAAAGAAAAGTATGACAAACTCCGAAAAAAATTTTTACAAAAAAAGAACGAAAGACAACTTACATTTTTCTCTCCGAGGCATAAGCTATAAAAACAGAATGTTTCAGGGGGAAAAACATGAAAAAACAAATGGCAATCCTAACAGCGGCTGTACTGACTGTTTGCGGTACCGTTGGGTGCAGTCAGCAGGAAGCATCCGCAGATTTAACGCCCGTTCGGCTCAATGAAGTGGTACATTCCGTATTTTACGCACCGCAATATGTGGCACAGGAGCTTGGCTTTTTTGAAGAAGAAGGGCTGGATGTGACTGTTTCTGTTGGCAATGGTGCAGACAAATCCATGACCGCCCTCCTCTCCGATTCGGCAGACATTGCCCTTTTGGGTACGGAAGCTGGGCTGTATGTCTACAACGAAGGCAAAGAAGCCTATCCCAAAGCCTTTGCACAGCTGACACAAAAAGCTGGGAATTTTCTGGTATCCCGCACACCTTCTCCGGATTTCCAGTGGACTGATCTGGAAGGAAGTGCTGTCATCGGCGGCAGATTAGGCGGCATGCCGGAGTTGGTACTGGAATATGTACTGCGGCAGAACGGTATGGAACCTTTCACCGATGTGGAAATTGTCAATAATATTGACTTCACTTCCACAGCCGGCGCATTTACCGGCGGCATTGGTGACTACACTGTTGAATTTGAACCTACTGCAACAGCCCTGCAAAACAGCGGCGCTGGATATATTGTTGCTTCTCTGGGGGCTGCCTGCGGTGAAATTCCTTACACCGTTTACATGGCAAATGATGCCTATATGCAGGAAAATCCAGAAGTCATGGAAGCTTTCACCCGCGCCATCTATCGCGGGCAGCAGTGGGTAGATACCCATACAGCGGCAGAAATCGCCGAAGTCATCCTGCCCCAATTTCCTGATTCTGATCTGGAAACACTCACATCCATTCTGGAACGTTATCAGGCACAGGATACCTGGAAAACAGACCCCACTTTCTCCAAAGAAAGTTATGAACGCCTGCAGGATATTATGGAGCAAGGCGGCGAACTGGAAAGCAGAGTGCCCTTCGAAGATTTCGTAGACAATTCTTTTGCAGAAAAAGTCACAGCAGCTGGTCTTTCCTAAGCAAGAATCCTTTATATGAAAAACAAAAAGCTGGAATCCTTACATAAAGATTCCAGCTTTCTTATTTTTCTATAATTTGACAGTTCCAACAAAAGAAAAAACAATGTTTTCTGAATAGGAACCTGCTTTCAAAAATGCCGTTTTTGGTTTACAAACTAAAGCCTTTCACCCGTGGATTTTTGGAAAGCATTTCTGCCAGCTCCGCACAGTTGGCGTCATTATCCCTACTAACCTGAAGGGTTACGGTGATGGTTTGATCGTCCTGTTTTTCCATACGAATGTTATGAATCATGATTTTTCGGATGGCGAGCTCCCGTTTAATCAAATCCAGACCATCTGCCAGTTCTCCGTGAAAGGTTACGGAAATGGTTTCATAAACAGGGCCATCCCATTTTTTCAACACATTATGCATGACGCTTTGAATGGCAAGGACCAGAATTGTTGTAGAAATCCCCACAACATACAGCCCGCCGCCAATGGCAAGCCCTGCCCCAGCTGTTGTCCAAATGCCTGCGGCTGTGGTCAATCCGCGGATGGATACACCGCGAACGAAAATCACACCAGCCCCCAAGAACGAAATCCCAGTAATAACGTTGGCAGCAATTCTGGACGCGTCTACGGTAATATCCCGATAAGCCAATACGTCAAAAAAAGCATATTTGGATACAATCATCATCATAGAAGCCCCTAAAGCCACCAGAATATGCGTCCGAATACCAGCTTCCTTTCTTCTTCGGCTCCGTTCAAACCCGATCAAACCGCCGCAG
>NZ_CAJMDQ010000019.1 GCF_905212195.1 uncultured Anaerotignum sp.
TGTTTTTATTAATATGTCAGGCGGACGCATTTGGGGAAGCTTGTTCTTTTTATTTATGACATTTGCAAGCTTTTCTACTGTGATTGCGCAGTCAGGGCACATTTTCGCGCAGCTTGTGCAAGCGATACAGTCTTCGCCTACCATTTCTGCGGGATTGTAACCTGCGGGGTTGATTTTTGTTGTCGAAAGAGCCAGTACGTTCTTAGGACAAACAGAAACACAAAGACCGCAACCTTTACAGATCACTTCATCGATTGTTACTCTACCTTTTGCCATTCAAAATACACCTCCATAAATATTTGAATTTACATCCAGGTTTTCCGCATATTAAACTTCATAGGGAATACTTCCCCTGCAAGCCCTTCCGGTACGCCTTCTGTCAAAAGTTCTTCAACATAAGTTACGTACTTTACAGGGACGCCTGTACGTTTGGTCACTTCTCTCAATATCGCATCTCCTTCTACGAGACACTGCGCTGTTGTTTCGCGAACCAGATTTGTGTTATTGATGAAGCCAGTCACTTTCAATCCCGAAGCATACTCCAGATTTTCCATCTGTTCGATCACACCTTCCGGTGTAGAGGTATTGGGACGATATGTATTGACTACCATAAAAAAGTCTGTTTCCTCCGGATCCAGAAGGGGTTTCATTCTTCCCAGAACCAGGGTGCCAACGTCGTTGCCGCCCAGGTCAACCACATACTGGAATTCTTTGTTTGTAACAGGCATTGTCATCGCACCGGAAACAGCAGGCACGTCTGCGCCGGCTCCTTCGATATTGGAAGCGATAACCATGATCCCCTTCTCTTCCAGTTCTGCCTTCTTTTCGCGGGAGCGGAAATAAACATTTACGATATCCAAATCGGCAATGGCTACCTTTCCTTCGGTCTGTTCCCGAAGAGCAGTCACATAATTGACTGCGAATTCTGTTTTACCACTACCGTAGTGACCTGTGATGATACGGATTCTTTTATCATTAGAAACCATTTTTTCCACCTCTACTTTTCGATAATGCATATAGAATAAATGATATATTTTTTGGTCATTTTTTATAATCTATCAAATCAACTGGGTTAAATGCATAATTTAAATGTTTCATTTTTTCATTCTTTATGCAAATCTCCCCGATTTCTTCTGCTTTATGTATACATAATAACACACTTCTTTCCACTTTGCAAGAAATTTAACATTTTTTTTGGGAAGCATTGAAAAAAAAACATAAAACCCGAGAAAAATGCTCTCAATTATAAGGCAATTTCCTATCTGCTTTCTTTTTCCATTTGTAAACTATTTATATTTTTTTTGAAAAAGATACATTTTGTTTATGCCTTTTGCCACTTTGTCTTACATCTTTTTCGCATTCTCTGGATTTTCAAAAAGTGCCAAAAACGTAGAAAACCTCACCTTTTTTCCATGTTATTACAGGAAAAAAGGTGAGGTTTTAAATTCCCTTTATAAAGTTGTCTTACAATATTGCATTAGATATTATACAGCAGTTCTCCATAAGTAGGGAAAGGCCATACATCTTCGTCCACCAGCATTTCCAGCGCGTCCGCAGGAACGCGCAGTGCCTGCATAGCTTCAAAGACATAGTCACGGCAGAATACAGCCTGAGAACGGCTGCTGCCCTGAAGCAGCTGTGCCTGTTCTGCCACTTCTTCCAGATGTTTCAGCGCCTTATGGAACTGCGCAATATTTTCATTGATTTCCTGCAGCAGTTCTTCTGCAACAGAAGTATCTCCACCTACGGATTTGATAGCTGCCAAGGACTGTGCCACACTGCCTGCATATTTCAGCACAGCGGGACGAATCTGTTTGGAAGCAATATCAATCATAGTTTTTGCTTCAATATTAATCTGTTTGATATATGCTTCATAATTGATTTCCGCACGGGAATGGAGTTCCAGACGGCTCAATACATGATGACGTTCAAAGAGGCTGATGGCTTTATCTGTAATCAGCGCAGGAATGGCATCCACAGTGTTGCTGATGTTAGGCAGACCTCTGCGGGCAGCTTCCTGTTTCCATTCTTCGGAATAGCCATTGCCGTCAAAAATAATCCGTTTGTGTGCAATATATGTGTCACGAATCAAATCGTGTACTGCTTCATTAAAGTCTTCTGCTTTTTCCAGTTGATCTGCAAATTCCTTCAAAGCATCTGCAACGATAGTATTGAATACAAAGTTGGGGCCGGAAATAGAGCCAGAAGAAGGCGGCATACGGAATTCAAATTTATTCCCTGTAAATGCCAGTGGAGAAGTTCTGTTTCTGTCTGTAGCATCTCTGTTCAGGTAAGGCAGTGTGTTAACGCCTACGCGCATTTTACCGCCCTGCAAGCTGCTGGTCGCTTCCCCATGTTCAATCTGGTCGAAAATATCCTGAAGCTGATCCCCAAGGAAAATGGAAATGATTGCCGGAGGCGCTTCTGCTGCACCCAGACGATGGTCATTGCCATGGCTGGCAGCAGACACACGCAGAATATCCGCATACTGATCTACGCCTTTGATAATAGCGGTCAGGAAAATCAGGAACTGTGCGTTTTCATGAGGTGTCTTACCGGGGTCCAGCAGATTCTGTCCGTCATCGGTACCCATGGACCAGTTGTTGTGTTTCCCGCTGCCGTTTACACCGGCAAAAGGTTTTTCATGGAGTAGACAAGCCAAACCATGGTGGCTGGCAATACGTTTCATGGCTTCCATAATCAGCTGGTTATGGTCTGTTGCTGTATTGCAGTCGCTGAAAATAGGCGCCAATTCATGCTGTGCAGGCGCTACTTCATTGTGCTGTGTTTTCGCGGAAACGCCCAGTTTCCACAGTTCCACATTCAATTCATGCATAAAGCAGGCAATTCTTTCTTTGATGCTGCCGAAATAATGGTCATCCAGTTCCTGTCCTTTGGGCGGAGCCGCACCAAACAATGTTCTGCCTGTAAAGATCAAGTCTTTTCTCTTATTATACAGTTCACGGTCAATGAGGAAATACTCCTGTTCTGCGCCGGCATATACGCTGATCTTTTTGGCTGTTGTGTTGCCGAACAGACGCAAGATACGCATAGCCTGGTTGCTGACTGCTTCCATGGAACGCAGCAGAGGTGTCTTTTTATCCAGCGCTTCCCCTGTGTAGGAGCAAAACGCAGTGGGGATGTATAATGTTACGCCGCCTGCATCCTCACGCAAAAATGCCGGAGAGGTACAGTCCCAAGCGGTATAGCCTCTTGCTTCAAATGTGGCACGCAGTCCCCCGGAAGGGAAAGAAGATGCATCGGATTCCCCTTTGATCAGCTCTTTGCCGGAAAATTCCATAATGGCTCTGCCGTTGACAGGAGGTGCCAAGAAGGAATCATGTTTTTCTGCTGTGATACCAGTCATGGGCTGGAACCAGTGGGTATAGTGTGTCGCACCACGTTCGATTGCCCAATCTTTCATAGCATTGGCAATGATATCCGCAATGGAAGAATTCAGCATTTCGCCTCGTTCAATGGTTTTTTTCAGTTCTTCATACACGTGTTTTGGCAAGTGATCCCGCATCATGGAATCATTGAATACATTCATGCCAAAAATTTCTGGAATTGATACTTTTTCGTACATACGCCGTTACTTTCTCCTTCCATACAGTTGTATTTCCTTATAAGCATGATATTTACATTATACAAATCTGTTTTTCATTTTGCAACGATTTTACTTTTACTTCGTAAAAAACAGCGAAACCATCACCTTTTTTCCATTCCGCTTCCATTTTTTCGTGATTTTTCCAATGTACCCTTTCCTTTTTTGCATAAAAAAATAAGAACAGCATGGTTTTCAGCCACACTGTTCTCACGCTTCTTACACAGTTTTTCAGCTTCCAATGAGGAAATCCAGAATATTTTCTCCTGTGGATGTTTCTGCCCGATAAATTTCTGTATATCCGCATTTTTCACAACTGATGGTAATGAATTTTTTATTTTGAATATCAAATAATTTTGCCATGGTGCCTCCAGTTGCCTGGAACTGGTCCTGCACAAATTCATGACATCCGCATTTCGGACAAACAAACTGCATTTTTTCCATGTCTGCTCCCCCTTTTCTTCTATTTTTGTTTATCATACAAAAAACAAACCAAAAGCACAATAGCCTTCTCCTTATCTTAAGAAATTTGTCATGCTTCTGAAAAAATTTCTTTTCCCATATTTTCCTCTTGAATAAGAACGTATGTTCGTATATAATAAAGATAACAAGACTGGAGGGATTGCCATGAAGCTTTTGAATAAACAAATTGATATGATTTCCTGGACATCGAAAGAAGGTGTTGTCACCCCCGTTCGCTTTCGCATAGAAGAAGACGGGAAATCCATCGTTATTCGCATCGGACGGATTTTGCAGACAGAAAAAAATATGTTCGGCGGCTCTCCCACCCTTTCTTTTCGATGTTCCAGCAATATTTGCGGACAGGAGCGTATTTATGAAGTCACTTACAACGGCAGAAGTCAAAAATGGCTCCTGAAAAAATACTGAAATATAAAAAAGCACGAATCTTTCTATCAATCGTAGAAATTCGTGCTTTTCTGTTTGTATGGATTGCGATTATTTTCTCAGCAGATAAATTCTTTTGCGGAAATATAGTCATCTCCCAACTCTGCCAATTCCACAGGGAATGCATCTCCCTGACATAATTTCTGTAAAAAAATTTCCATTTCCTCCTGTCTGTCAGACAGTCCGGAAACTTCTTCCCGTTCCAGCACCTGTCCGCCACTGATTTTGTCAATGGCAACACCGTACACATTTTCCCCCTTGGGAACGGGATGTACCAGCAAGAAATACCGCAATGTAAATTTTTGATTCTTTTCATCTGCAATCTGTTTTTCCCATAACATACGCCGTTCCATTTTTCTCGCCCCTTCCACAATGATTCTTTAAAAGCATTATAGAAATCATTATGCAAAAAAGCCATAAAAATTCCGTTAATAATACGGATTATCACACTCTTTACGTTTTCTTTATATCAGGAAAATAAAAGCAATTTATCTTCCGTGTGCAAATTGGCGTTATCCTGCGTCTTTGCCGCTTCATTTCGGTAAGGCACCATTCGATAAGACTGGCCATAGCGCATACGGAAATGCTCTGCCAAAATGGCAATAAACTGACCATTTGTCGGCTTTTCTATCATGTGATAGCCGGATATTTCAAAGTACACCTGTCGGCCATTTTTCTTCCACGCACTCTCCACTGCATGACGGATTGCCCGTTCCACTTTGCTGGCAGAAGTGTGATACATTCGTGCAATATCAGGATACAGTCCTTTGGTGATGCCAACCATCACTTCTGCATCTTCCACTGCCATCATCACCGCCTGCCGGATAAAGTGATACCCTTTGATGCTGGCAGGTACCCCCATGCGACTGAGCACAGAAGAAATTTCAGCTTCCAGCCCAGATACCTGTTGGTGTTCTGGAACAGGTTCTTCTCTCTGTACTGTCCAAATCTTTTCTTTGCCCTCATAAGGACGAATCGGTTCCGTCAATTGATGGATCCGCTCCAACAGCAATTCACCCTGTATGGGTTTTGCCATATAATAATCTGCGCCCATGGCAACTGCACGACGTACCACCGTATCGCTGTCAATGGCAGAAATCATAATGCATACACATTCTTTTTTCTGCGCTTTCATCTGTTCCAGTACCCAGACGCCATCCTTTTCCCCCAAAATGACATCCATCAGCAGTACATCCGGCGCATTTTCCTGTACCATCCGAAAGACTGCCGGGCCATTATCCGCCATACCTACAACTACCATGTCACCGCGCCGTTCCAGACAAAGCTTCAGTTTCTGCAGATAGAACAGGTCCCGATCTGCAATGACCACCCGTATTTTATTTCTTACTTGCATCAAAATAAAAACCCCCATTTTTCCTCGTGTTTTTTCGGAAACTTCCCCTTGCGTAAGCCTATTATAATGCGGGTATGTCCTTCCATCCATATACGCCTGCCAAATTGCTGTTTCCTGTTCATTTTTGGCAAAGACCATAGAAAAAATGTTATTCAGGCAAAAAATATGGCATTTCATGACGCAATCCACAGATTTTCTCTGCACATGATGCATGTTTTAAAAAATAAAAAAGACATGATACCCGTCAAAACAGGCATCATGTCTTTGCTGTTTACAAAAATCAGTCTTTGGGGCAGATTGCAATACATCTTGCAGTAAAACCAGCAGCATTTTTTGCTTTGGGGAAACCGCAGAAAATCAGAGAACCTACAGGAGGTACTTCAGACAGGTTATTCATCAGTTCCACCTGATAACGATTCTGTTCCAGTACGTAAATTTCGCACAGGAAACCTTTTTCTCTTGCGTTGGTTGCAGAGTCTGTGTCAGCAGGTTCATGACCGATGGCTGCAACATTACGTGTTTCCACCAGATATTTCAGAGCTTCCATGCTCCAACCGGGATAATGACGGTTGCCTTCGTCATCATAGTTGTTCATATCTTCCCGTTTGGACCAGTCTGTGCGCACTGCCACAAAGGAAC
Organism: uncultured Anaerotignum sp.; assembly: GCF_905212195.1. GTDB lineage: Bacteria > Bacillota > Clostridia > Lachnospirales > Anaerotignaceae > Anaerotignum. Next base: position 6,504 of record NZ_CAJMDQ010000019.1, read on the forward strand.
CAGCAGGAATTTCACCATAAGTTTTTTCCCATTCCTGAATATCCTCTACAGTGGTCACATAATCCCAGTTATCTGCTACTTTTGCAGATACGTCAATGACGCACAGAGGCAGGATCATTTCTTCCACAGCAATATCCTGCAGTTCTCTGCCGCCGGGAATGAAATGTACAGGTGCGTCTACATGAGTACCATACTGGCTCACCAGACGGAATTCATGGGTACGGAATCCAACGGGATAGTCAAACAGGCGCAGCACATCCATAGCAGGAAAACCAGCCCAGTGCGGTGTTTCCGGAGAAAGTTCATGTGTCAAATCCACAAATCTGTAATTTTCCTTCCAATCTGCGTACTGCTCCCACAATTTCTTGTTCATCTTTCATCTTCCCTTCTGCATTTTATATTCTCCATTGTCAGTAAAAAACAGTGGTCTTGTCCCAGACAATCCTCTTTCTTTTAATATTCCCCATGCAAGGAAAATTCCCTCTTTTTTCCCAGCAGGTTTCTGATTTTTTTCCATGGAAATGATTTATTTTTTCTCCAAATATTTTTTTGCAATCCATATCAGTCAGAGATGATACGTTTTACAAAAGGATATCATGGTTCCATTACAAAATCCAGAAAAGCCCGCACCTGTTGGTACGGACTCCTCTGTTCCTGCTGCTTCCAGCATATTCTCAATAAAAATACCATATCCCCTTGTAGGGTCATTGACAAACACATGGGTCACCGCGCCCACAAGCTTTCCATTCTGTAAAATAGGACTGCCGCTCATACCCTGAACAATGCCTCCTGTTTTCGAAAGCAAATCAGGGTCTGTCACATGAATGACCATGCCTTTGCTGCTTTCCTTTCCAAAACGGTGTACCTGTTCGATTTCTACATCATAGGCTTCCACTGTATCTCCTGCAATATTGGAAAGAATCTGTGCCTTTCCCTCCTGAATTTCATCCTGCAGGGCAATGGGATAACTTTCACCGGTAAAGGCAGAGGTATCCGCTGTACCATAGATACCTACTTCTGTATTTTTTTCAATATCACCCAGCACTTCGTCTGCCTCAATGATGCCGTTCAGTTCCCCCGGCTCGCCTTTTTGCCCTTTCACGATTTCCGTCAAATGGGAAGATGTGATATGCCCTTGTTTTAAGGACATCAAACCGCCTGTATCCACATCATAGATACCATGTCCCAGCGCACCGAATCTGTCTGTGGTTTCATCAAAGAAAGTCACTGTACCGATACCCTGAATACTGTCCCGAATCCAGACGCCCAATTTATAAGCACCATCCGCAGGGCTATACACAGGCGTTACTTCTGCTTTTTGTTCCACACCATCCCGCATAAAAACCACTTGCACAGGTGTGCCATCATGGCTGCCTACCGCCTCCAGAAAAGCTTCTTTGTTGGGCATTGCTTTGCCATCCACAGACTGAATCAAATCTCCCGTTTGCAGAATGCCTTTGCATGGCTCCGTTTTGTTTCCTTCCGCATCCTCCACAAAACCTGTACCCAGCACCAACAGACCATCTGTGTCCATCTGCACACCGACAGTACGCCCACAAGGAATAAGTTTCGTATCCGGCAGTATATTGGCAGAAACGGTCTTCACAGGCACTTTATCAAAAAGATAAAATGTCACTTCTGTGTTGCCTGCCTCATGCGCCTCTGCAGACACTTCCGTGCCTAAAGACAAATGGAAATTGTCTGCTGTAGGCTTTGCCGAAATGCCCAACACTTCCACACTTTCTTCCGTTTTCACCGAAACCGGCAAACGCAGATTATAGGCAGTCGTCCGCCCTGCCATCAGTGTCATATCGTCCGGCAGCAAAAAACGTATGAGCCCCCAACAAAAAAGAACCGCTGCCACAACCCAAAGCGTCAGGCATTTCCATCGGCATTTTCCTGTATTTCCTTCCATAAAAAAGCCTCCCGCATTGTTTTTTTGAAACAAGCTTGTTTCTTTTTTATGATTGCCAGCGAAAAGCATCCTATACAGGGAAAGAAAATACAGCCGAAAAGAACGCAAATTTTCAGACACATGGAAATTTTTGCAAAAAAAGAGAAAGCCCTTTTAGGGCTCTCTCCATGATTTTAAAATATCTTATTTCAGGTTGAAGAATGCATCCAGACCCAGATACTGAGCTGTTTCGTCCAGTTCTTCTTCGATACGCAGCAGCTGGTTGTATTTTGCAACACGGTCTGTTCTTGCAGGAGCACCTGTTTTGATCTGACCAGCGTTTACAGCAACTACGATATCAGCGATAGTAGCGTCTTCTGTTTCACCACTTCTGTGGGATACAACTGCTGTCATTTTGTTTCTGTTAGCCAGCTGAATTGCGTTGAATGTTTCTGTCAGTGTACCAATCTGGTTTACTTTGATCAGGATTGCGTTACCAGCTTTCAGGTCGATACCTTTCTGCAGTCTTTCTGTGTTTGTTACGAACAGGTCGTCACCAACCAGCTGTACTTTGTCACCCAGTTCTTTTGTCAGCAGCTGCCAGCCTTCCCAGTCTTCTTCTGCCAGACCGTCTTCGATGGAGATGATGGGGTATTTTTCAACCAGTGCTTTCCAGAATTCCACCATTTCTGCGGAAGTACGAACGATTTCTTTGCCAGCCATTTTGCTTTCGCCGGGGAAGTGGTATTTGCCGTCTTTTTCATCATACAGTTCTGTGGAAGCAGGGTCCAGAGCGATTTTGATGTCTTCGCCCCATTTGTAACCAGCAGCTTCAACAGCTTCTTTGATCAGGTCGATAACAGCGTCTGCTGTAGGCAGGTCGGGTGCGAAGCCGCCTTCGTCACCAACAGCTGTGGACAGGCCTTTGTTTTTCAGAACTTTTTTCAGCATGTGGTAGATTTCTGCACACATACGCAGAGCTTCTTTGAAGGAAGATGCGCCAACGGGCATGATCATGAATTCCTGTACGTCAACTGTGTTGTCAGCGTGTTTACCACCGTTCATGATGTTCATCATGGGAACGGGCATTGTTTTTGCGTTGAAGCCGCCCAGGTACTGGTACAGAGGCATATCCAGAGCTTCTGCTGCTGCTTTTGCAACTGCCATGGAAACGCCCAGGATTGCGTTAGCGCCCAGTTTTGCTTTGTTGGGTGTGCCGTCCAGTTCCAGCATCAGATTATCGATCGCAACCTGATCCAGAGCGTTCATACCGATGATTTCGTCAGCGATGATGTTGTTTACGTTGTCAACTGCATCCTGTACGCCTGTGCCGTTGTATCTGTCGCCGCCGTCACGCAGTTCTACTGCTTCGAAAGCACCTGTGGAAGCGCCGCTAGGAACAGCTGCACGACCGATAACGCTGTCATCAACAACAACTTCTACTTCTACTGTAGGATTGCCTCTGGAATCCAGAATCTCTCTTGCATAAACGTCTGTAATTTCGTAATAACCTTTCATGTGTTGAACTCCTCCTTAAAAATACCTATTGGTTGTTTCTCTTATTTATCTATGAGCAGGCTTTCACCTGTCATTTCCGCAGGTTTGGGCAGACCCATCATTTCCAGCAGTGTAGGCGCAATGTCTGCCAGTTTACCGCCGTCTTTCAGGCCAATGCCGTCTGTGTAGTTAACCAGAATAAAGGGTACAGGGTTTGTGGTATGAGCTGTAAAAGCTTCCCCTGTTTCATAATCCACCATCTGGTCGCTGTTGCCATGGTCAGCACAGATAAACATCTGCGCGTTTACTTTCAGCAAAGTATCCATCACTCTGCCGATGCAGGTATCTACAGTTTCCACAGCTTTTTCCGCTGCTTCCAGGATACCTGTATGACCTACCATGTCGGGGTTTGCGTAGTTGACAATGATCAGATCATATTCTTTAGATTCCAAAGCTTTGATCAGACCATCAGTTACTTCCACTGCGCTCATTTCCGGTTTCATGTCATAAGTCGCTACCTTAGGGGAAGGCACCAGCCAACGATCTTCGTTAGGGTTGGGTTCTTCCACACCACCGTTGAAGAAAAATGTTACATGTGCATATTTTTCTGTTTCAGCAGTACGCAGCTGTTTCAGACCCAGAGAGGAAATGTATTCACCCAAAGTGTTGTCCAGACGCTGAGGTTTGAATGCCACTTCTTTGTTGGGGATGGTAGGGTCATATTCTGTAAAGCAAATGTATTTCAGATCCTGAGGCACCTGTTCTCTGGCAAAGCCGTCAAAATCAGGATCGCACAGGCTTCTGGTGATTTCTCTTGCACGGTCAGGACGGAAGTTATAGAAGATCACCGCATCATGGTCACTGATCTTACCAACTGCCTGTCCGTCTTCCTGTACCATGACAGTAGGTACGACAAATTCATCTGTTTTGCCGTTTTCATAGGATTTCTGGATACAGCCCACAGCATCCTGTGCTGTTTCGCCTCTGCCAAGAACCATGGCGTTATAAGCTTCCTGTACCCGTTCCCATCTTTTATCTCTGTCCATGACATAGAAACGTCCCATCACTGTGGCAATTTTGCCTACGCCGATTTCACGGATTTTTTCTTCCAGCTGTGCAGTATAGTCTGCGCCGGAAGCAGGGGGTGTATCTCTGCCATCCAGAAATACATGAACAAATACTTTTTCCAGACCATTCCGTTTTGCCAGCTGCAGCAGTGCATACAGGTGTGTGTTATGGCTATGCACACCACCGTCGGAAAGCAGACCATACAGATGCAGTGCGGAATTGTTCTTTTTGCAATGTTCCACAGCGTCCATCAAAGCAGGATTTTCAAAGAAATCACCATCTTCAATAGATTTTGTGATTCTGGTCAGTTCCTGATATACGATACGGCCAGCGCCAATATTCAGGTGACCAACTTCAGAGTTCCCCATCTGTCCATCGGGCAGACCAACAGCACGACCGCTGGCATAACCCTTCACGCAGGGATATTTTTCTTTCAGGCTGTCCAAAACAGGTGTTTTTGCCTGTCTGATGGCATTGCCTTCTGTTCTTTCATTGATACCGAAGCCGTCCAGGATCATCAGTACCGTTGTTTTTTTATCCATTCTCGTTTACCTCCCGTTTCGTGAGATAACTTACTTATTGTAATGCACGATATCTGCAAATTCTTCTTTCAGGCTTGCACCGCCTACCAGACCGCCATCGATGTCAGCCATGGCAAACAGTTCTGCTGCGTTTTTGCCATTTACGCTGCCGCCGTACTGGATACGAACTTCATCAGCCACAGCCTGTCCATACATTTCAGCCAGTACCTGACGGATTGCTGCGCAAACTTCCTGCGCCTGAGCGGAAGTAGCTGTTTTGCCTGTACCGATTGCCCAGATGGGTTCGTAAGCTACAGTTACTTTCTTCACATCATCTGCGCTGACACCTGCCAGACCGCATTTGATCTGCATGCGTACCCATTCGATTGTGATGTTTGCTTCTCTCTGTTCCAGAGTTTCGCCACAGCACATGATGGGCAGCAGACCGCTTTCCAGTGCTTTTTTCACTTTCTTGTTTACAGTTTCATCTGTTTCTGCAAAATACTGTCTGCGTTCGGAATGACCGATAACAACGTATTTTACACCCATTTCTTTCAGCATTGCTGCGGAGATTTCGCCTGTGTAAGCACCGCTTTCTTCAAAGTGCATGTTTTCTGCACCTACAGCAATGTTTGTGCCCTGCAGTGCTTCCAGCACGGGGTACAGATCTACGAAAGGCACACAGAATACAACGTCGGCATCTGTTGTATTCACTTTGTCTTTCAGCAGTTCGCACAGTGCTTTTGCTTCTGCGGGTGTTTTGTTCATTTTCCAGTTCCCTGCAATGATTTTCTTTCTCATAATGAAATACCTTCCTTCTTTATTTTTCAGCTGCCCATGGTACGGGCTGCTGTCTGTTCGATTCTCGCTACGATGTCCGCGCCAGTCATACCGGAAGAAACCATGATTCTGGGGATTGCCCCACGGGAAGTATTCCGGTTGATAACACCGGGATCAATGGTGAACAGCAGAGAAAAGCCTTCATCCAGCAATGCCTGCTGCAGTTCCGGTGTGTTCTGTCCGTTAGGATAAGCCAACGCCTTCACAGTTGTTTTCCGTGTAGGCAGATTTGCTTCCAGTGCTTCTTCCCCTGCCAATGCCGCTGCCACAAATTCCTCTGTAGTAGTCTTGCCGGCAGGTACATGGTTGCTGGTATGGTTATAAATACCAACCTTGCTGTTGTTGATCATTTCAGATGCATTGCTCCATGTGAATTTCTTCAGGCCAATCTGATTGGTGATATAGTCTGTCACCACAAAGATGGTTGCAGGCACATTATACTTCTGGAAAACGGGATACGCAAGATCATAATTGCTGTAATACCCATCATCCATGGTAATGCACAGATATTTCACTTTCATATCCAGACCAATGTCACCGTCTGTATCTTTTTCCTGTTCCTTTTTGTCCAGAATCTGATCCAGTTCTTCCATGGAAATGATGGTGTATCCCTGTTCTTTGAAGTAACGGATCTGTTCTTCCAGTTCTGACTGCATGGTGGTAATGCCGTCACCAAAGCCCATATCCCGTACTGCAAAATGATGATACATCAATACAGGAATATATTCTGTGGGGTCCACCTTGGGCAATGCTTCTGTTTCTTCCACTTTCTGGTCACTTTTCAATACATCCACTGCCGCCTGAAAAGCATCGGGGTTCTTTTCCGCTGCCATGGCAACCTGAGTCATGCCCAAAAGCATGACCATGGTCATAAAAATCGTAAAAATTCGTTTCATAGTTCTATGCCGCTTCTTTCTCTTTATATTTACCTTCTCTTTGTTTCCCCGAAAACAAATTCCCCTGAGATGAAATTATTTATCGTCTACAGCCACAACGCCGGGCAGTTCCTTACCTTCCAGGAATTCCAGAGATGCGCCGCCGCCTGTGGAGATATGTGTCATTTTGTCGCCATAACCCAGCTGGTTTACAGCTGCTGCGGAGTCACCGCCGCCGATGATGGTTGTTGCGTCAATGGAAGCCATAGCTTCTGCGATTGCTTTTGTACCTTTGGCGAAGTTTTCCATTTCGAATACGCCCATAGGGCCATTCCATACAACTGTTTTTGCGCCTTTGATAGCGTCTGCAAACAGTTCTCTTGTTTTTTCGCCAATATCCAGACCCATCCAGCCGTCAGGAATTTCGCCTGTAGGAACTGTTTTGTATTCTGTGTCGTTTTTGAATTCTTTTGTGATGACTGTATCAACGGGCAGCAGGAAGTTTACGCCTTTTTCTTTTGCCTTTTCGATCATTTCTCTTGCGTAATCCACTTTATCCAGTTCCAGCAGGGATTCGCCAACATGACCGCCCTGTGCCACTGCGAAAGTATACGCCATACCGCCGCCGATGATCAGTGTATCAACTTTTTCCAGCAGGTTGTTGATAACGTTGATCTTATCGGAAACTTTGGAACCACCCAGGATTGCTACGAAAGGACGAACAGGATTGTTTACTGCATTGCCCAGGAAAGCAATTTCTTTTTCCATCAGGTAGCCAACTGCGGATTCTTCCACAAAAGCAGTTACACCAACAGTGGAGCAGTGCGCTCTATGGCTGGTACCAAATGCATCGTTTACGAAAATATCAGCCAGAGAAGCCAGTTCTTTGCTGAAGTTTTCTTCATTCTTTGTTTCTTCTTTGCGATAACGTGTGTTTTCCAGCAGTACCACATCGCCGTCTTTCATTTCTGCTACAGCTTTTTTCGCGTTTTCGCCAACAACGTTATCGTCTTTTGCGAATACCACTTCTTTGCCCAGCAGTTCGGACAGACGTTTTGCTACAGGTGCCAGAGACAGTTCAGGCTTGGGTTCGCCCTTGGGTTTGCCCATGTGAGAGCAAAGGATTACTTTGCCGCCGTCTTTCATCAGTTTTTCAATAGTAGGCAGTGCTGCTGTGATTCTGTTTTCGTCAGTGATGACACCATCTTTCAGAGGTACGTTGAAATCACATCTTACCAGAACACGTTTGCCCTGTACTTTCAAATCATCTACTGTTTTTTTCTGTAACATAAGGGTTCTCCTCTCCATTTTAAAATATATCGGTATATTTTTTATTCTGTATGAACAGAATTACCATTCTACTGTGTATTATACTGCGCATTTCAAAGACCCGCAAGCCGCAGCATTTCCAGCGCTGCGCCTTCGTCCATGATGAATACCGCATTGGACATGCTCTTGCTTAGTGCAAGCAAACTTGCTGCCTTCTTTTTGCCCCCTGCGGAAACAATGACATGTTCCATGCGATGCACTTCTTCGAAGTCCACACCAATGGAATTTGTTTCGTAGACCACTTCACCTTTATGATTGAAGTAATAGCCACAGGCTTCTGCAACGGCATGTTCCTGCCGGAGCAGTTTGCATGTATCATTATCCAGACGGCGTTTTTCCGCCATTTCCATGGCATCTCCAACACCCAGCAGCAAAATATCCACTCGTTTCAATTCGTTAATGGTTTCTGCTACTTCTGGTTCTGATTTCATTTCTTCCAGCACATTTGCGCTGAGGTTATCCGGCAGATGCAGCATACGGTAATCGGCTCCGGCTTTTTCCGCCAGTTTCGCCGCCAAAGTATCTGCCTGCAATTCCAGCTTTCTGCCGATGCTGCCGCGGGCAGGCAATACCATTTCCGCCTTCTGCACTGCTGTATAAGGCATGGCTTCTACCAGTGCCGCCATAGTGGTTCCGCCAGTGATGGCGATACGGCTGCTGCGGCGCATGTTTTCCAGAAGCACTCTCGCGCCAATCTGCGCCATTTCTTTGACCGTACGGTCGCTTTCGTCGGAATTGCCCTGTGCCAGCAATACCCGCTGTGCGCCAAGGATTTCCCGTACTTTTTCTTCCAGTTCAGACATTCCTGTCAGACTGGAGAACAAATCGCTGAGGTTTTCCAACACACTCAGGCCATCTTCCGTTACAGACATGCCTGTTTTGGAAACCTTCACCAGTCCTTGTGCATTGAGTTTTTCAATTTCACTGCGTACCGTTCTTTCTGTCATTCCAAGAGAGATTACCACCAGCCTTCTGCCGCATGGTTCCAGCAGACGAACGGTTTTCAAAATGCGGTATCTCTTTACCAGTTCCTCTGTCAAATCAGGTACGATTTTACGTACCATCTGTAGTTTTTCTTCCATGTTGCTCACCTCTTTGGATGCTTTCCGTCCCGCTATGCGTTTTTTGTCCCGCAGAATTTCAAAAAGTGGCTGACATAAGAAAAAATCTCCCGGTATTCCCCAATCCTTCTCATATCAGCCGCTTCCAGACGCATGCGTCTAAATCTTCTTAAGCCTGTTCTACTTTCACGGAATCGTCTACATCACTGTCTGTGCAGCAGCATTCATCGTCACAGCATTCGTCATCCAGATCGTCCCAATCGTAGTCCCAATCTTCATCGTATTCGTCATCCATTTTTGTTTTCAGCAGATAAACAACGCCAAGTGTAACCACTGCCAGAACAGCCGCAACGACTGCCAGCACGATAAACATGGTTTTCTTTTCGTCACGGTCCTGCAGCACAACAATTTTTTCTTTCAAATCGCTGAAGCTAGGTCTTACTTCAAAATATTTTTTCATAGCACTCTCTCCTTCACGTTTTGTTCTGCATAAATTTCTTTTTCAAAAATTCCTTATTCTTTCGCATCTCACTATATTCATAGTATGCTTTTTTCAGAATCTGGCGCTCATCGTTGAATTTGAGCAGATGATAAGCCTCATGGAATTTATAAAAACCCGCATCTGCAAAGTACTCCTCGCTCTGCGGTTTGCAGTAAAAGGAATTTGCACTCATCAAATACCAGTGCACCGTTTTGTTGACAGTATCTTCTCCACCTTTGAAGGTATACTGTGTTTTGCCTACATATTTGATGATCTCGCCATTGGCACCTGATTCCTCTTTCACTTCACGCAGAGCAGTCTGGCGGTATGTTTCATTTTCTTCCACGGTTCCTTTGGGCAGAACCCAGCCCATATATCTGCCATTCTGATTCTTATAGAGCAGGAGGATCTTCCACCTGTGTATCACGACGCCGCCGCAGCTTACTGCTTCAATCACCGCATTCCCTCCGCTTTATTATTTTATATGCCATTCGATATCAGTATACCGCTTTTTCCTCTGCTTTTCAAGACAAAGAGTAAATTTTACTGTTTTTGGGACAATTTTTCTCCTGTGGGACGAAATGGGGATTTTTTCAGTAATTCTGCCATATGGCGCAGGCCAGTAATGACAAGCATTCCCATGAGCAGCGCCAGGAAAATTTCAGATGCCGGAATATCTGCCAACAACAGATAATTATACCAACCATGATACAGATAAGGCACCAGAAAAGCAAGGAACCAACCAACTTTTCTTCCTGCAAATTTCGCCTCTGCCAGCCAATATCCCATCTGTACGCCAAACAGTCCATGCCCCGGCACGGAAAGAACTGCTCTTGCCAGAGCAGTGCCTATGCCGCCCCAAAGGGGATGGGTTACATACACAATATTTTCAATCCATGCAAATCCTAAAGAAATAAAAACAGCGTAAACAATAGCATCAAAGGGTTCATTGTATTGTGGATTCCGCGCCAGAAGTGCCAGTAGAAACAACAGTTTCACACTTTCCTCCACCAAAGCCGCCTGCAAAAAAGCAGCCGCAAAGGGCAAATCTGTCAGTGGAAATACCACTTCTACCCATTGTCCTACGCCGTAAATGACAAAAGTTGCGTAAACGCCAAAAAGCAGCCCCCACAAAAGCATCTGCCACGGCTCTTTTTCATACTTATCCCGAATGTAAATATAAAACAAACCAATCATAATGGGGGCTGTTGCTGCCTGTATCAAATTGTCACCACCTTTTGTTTTTCATATCTTGCCCCATTTCAAGAAAAAAATTTTCTTTTTTGAAAAATCTACACAAATAAAACAGGCAGTCAGGAAAATCCTGCCGCCTGTTTTTGCATTTCATTTTCTTATTCTGTTTTGATGGCTGTCAATGCGCTCAGCTTCATAGCACGTTTTGCCGGCAGATAGCCAGACAATACACCAATCACTGTAGCAAAGGCAACAGCGGACAGATAAAGCCATACGGGAATGGAAGATGTCATTTCGCTTGCCTGTTTGGTGGCAACCAAATTGACAATGAGCGACATGAGGAAACTGGTGATTATCCCCAGCACACCTCCGGCAAATCCGATAAACGCCGCTTCTGTCAAAAACAGCAGTTTGATATCCCGCAGAGAAGCACCGATTACCTTCATGATACCAATTTCTCTGGTTCTTTCATAAATGGCCATAACCATGGTATTTGTAATACCAATAGCCGCTACAATCAGGGATACGGCACCAATGGCGCCCAGTACGATACGCAGCATCTTTGTGGTTTCTTTCATGGTATTGAGCTGATCTGTCAAGCTGGATGCCTGATATCCCATGTCTTTGATCTGCTGCTGTACTTCCTGTACTTTATTCAGGTCACTTACTTTCACAGCTACCTGTTCATATTCTCCCTTTTTCTTCTGGTTGGCGCTTCCTGTATTGCCCTGTTTTTTCTGCCATGCTTCTTTATCCTTCTGGATTTTTTCCATTTGCTTCAGGGGCATCACAACATTGTATCCATTGCCGCCTCCATCCGGCATGATTCCCAATACAGGTGTTTTGATGGGTTTGATAGATTTATCGGCATACTTTGTGCCGTAATTCCAGTCATAGGTCATAATGACCTTATCTTCCATCACATTGATTTCTGGAGCCTCTGCCTGCATCTGCATCTGCCAGCTTAATTTTGGATTGTAAAAGCTCGTAATGACGCCGCGGCCAATGACAATACCTTCTTTGTCTTCCGCCGTTAATGTACGCCCTTCTTCCACTTTATAGCCAAGGGCTTCCATGGTAGCAGGGTCTATGCCGATAAAACTGGCATTACTTACATACTTTCCGCAAACCAACTGCATGCTTTCCCGCACAATAGGCGATACAGCTTCCACATATTCCATCTGCTTAAACTTGTCGATGGCAGCCGCATCCAGCACCGCTTTTTTCTGAGGTTTTCCCCTGTTGGCATTTGTATCACTGCTGATGTACATATCGCCATTGTTGCTGTAAACATCAATGACCTGCAAACTGCCCCATTCTTCCACCTGTTTCTGAAAACTTTCATTCATGCCGATCCCGATGGAAATCATGACAACAATGGAAGTTGTACCAATAACTACCCCGAGGATGGTCAGAAATGTCCGCAATTTTCGCTTCCAAAGATTGCGCACTGCCATCATGATCAAATCTCTTGTACTCATAAGGGCATACCTTCTTTGTCATCGTCGTCCTCGTCATCATCTTCCAATTCTTCGTCTTCATCATCGAAATCCATGCTTTCCGCAAATCCGTCAGGCTCTTTCTTCTGTCCTCTGATGAACAGGAACAGACCCATACCCAGAATTACAACTACGCCAATGCCGATGATGATATTTTTCATAGTCAAGCCATTCTGAGGAGGTTCTGCGCCGTCTTCTTCCCCTTCGGGCATCATAGGTTCTGTGACATTGAGCACATAATCCCGACGCTGTTCAATGGTTTCCCCACTGGCATCTTCATAGGTCGCGATAATGCTGACGGGCACTTCCCCAATGGTATTGGGTGTGAATGTTACTTCATAGTAATCGCTTGCACCGGGGTCCATATTCCCTACATAAGTGCTTCTCTGGCTGCAATCTACGTCACCTTCTACTTTGAACATAACGTTATTCAGTGCAACCTTACCTGTATTATAGTAACTGAAAGAAACGGTTACAGGCATATACTGTTCCACAGATTCCGGCATAGCAAAATCGTCCATGTTCAGTTCTGTTACCTGTTCTACATTGATGCCCAGCAGTTCCTGTGCAGTGTATTCATTGCCTTCTGCATCTTCATATTCAAAATTCACGGTCAGTGTATATGTCTTTGGCTGTGCATTTGGTACAACATACAGCCGCAATTCTTTGTCCACTGTACCTTTAGGTGGAATTGCATCGAAATAATAAGTGTTACTGCTGTTAACAGGTGTGAAGATGTTCCCGGATTTTTCTGTTTCAGAAGAAGTTTCTTCTGCCAGTGTCAGGAACATTTTGATGTTTTTCACGCCTTTGTCTTTATGAGTATTCATCAAAGACAGATTCAGGTCAAATTCTTCCCCTGCCATAACAATCAACGGATCGCAGACATATTTGCTGACGATAATCTTAGGTTTGCTCTTATTCTTATCGTCTTCGCCTTCTTCTTCCTTATCCTTTTTGGGATTGGAAATATTGACACCTGCATACTGTTTGAATGTATTGACTTTTGTTCCGCCGGAAGTGTATTCCACGGTAAACTGGATGGCATAGTTCTGGCTGGAAGCCTGATTGGTACCTGCAAAAGTAAATGTCATGGGCATGCTTGCGCCGGGTGCCAAAGACATGACATTCTTGACACTGCTGGATTTGGGTACCACTGCTGAAGGGTCCAGACCTTCCGCTGTGATAATGATGTCTTTTGCCGCTACCTGCCCTGCATTATACAGTTCGAAGGTAATGGGGAAATTCTGGTTAACACCATAAGTCCCTGTCGGCTCTTTCATATTACGAATGATGATCTGGGATGCTTTGCCGCTGACACCGCCTACATTGATGTAGTAATCCTGTGTCTTTTCGTACTCTTTACCCATTTCATCCATGTATTTCAGCTTCACTGTCACAGGATAGTTCCCTGCCGCCATATCCGCGCTGGTTGCCAGAGGGAAGGAGAATTTGCCTTCCTGTCCAATGTTTAGTGTACCCAGCTGTACGCTGCTGAAACCGCCGCTCAAACTGATGCCTTCTGTTGTCAGTTTATCCAGAATCACTTCTGCCTGATACATAATCTGGCTGCCGGTATTTTTCACACGTCCGGTCAGGGTACCGCCAGTACCGGGAGAAAGGCTTTCCGGTTTCATCTGCATCTGGTCGAACAGATAAGAAGGTTCTCTGTCAAAGCCTTTGAGCTTGATATAAATGGTATCAGAGCCACTGTAAGAGCCACCCAAAGGATCTTTGTATGTATAGCTCAGTGTAATGGGATAGCTTGCCTTATCAGGAGAGCCATTCATATTCACATAGAGTTTCAATGTTTTGGTACCATTGATACCCAAACTGCCTACATTTTCCCCATCGGAAAAATTCAGTTTAAAAGGCGGCATAGCTTCTTCACTTTTTGCTCTCACCACAACGTTATCCGCAATAGCATTCCCTTTATTCTTCACCTGAATGCTCAAACGGTTTTCCTTGTTGTTTTCCACTTCATAAACACCATCGCCCGCCACAAACACCTGTGGGGTACCAATGTCAATCTTATCTTCTGCCATGATAGGAACTGACAGTCCCATCAATATAGACACTGACAGAATCATGGCAAACACACTTTTCCACGTTATCTTCCTCATACTTCCTCTCCTCCACTCTGTTGTTTCTCATCTATCCGTTCAATTTTTCCGTCCATCATGACCACAATCCGGTCAGCATATTCTGACAATTCCATATCGTGGGTAACGATAACAAGGGTTTGATGATTTTTCTTTGCCAAACCCGTAATCAAATCCATCATTTCGTAAGTCGTCTTGGTGTCCAGATTCCCTGTAGGTTCATCAGCGAACACCACCTGCGGGCTGTTGATAAACGCTCTGGCAATACTGACACGCTGCTGCTGACCGCCAGACATTTCACTGGGTTTATGATTGGCTCTGCCTTCCAATCCAACGGCTTTGAGCATCTCCATTGCCCGCTCGTTCCGTTCCTGCACAGGCACACCGCGGAAAATCAACGGCAGCGTCACATTTTCCATGGCTGTCAGCGTCGGCAGCAAATTATAGGACTGAAATACAAAACCTACATACTTTTGTCGAAATTCTGCCAGCTGATCTTCATTCATGCGTTCAATGTGCTTTTTATTGAATATAATCTGTCCGCTGGTAGGCTTCTCCAACCCTGCAATCAAATTCAGCAATGTGGACTTACCGGAACCCGATTTCCCAAACAAACAGCAAACTTCTCCTTGTTTGATGGAAAGACTGAGCCCGTTGACAGCAGCAATGGTTTCTGCCCCCATGCGGTAAAATTTCTTTACATCTTTGATTCGGATAATGCTTTTTCCCAAGGCTTCTCCTCCCTTCTTTTGGAAAACGATTAAATCATTTTAATCATTTTTTAATATTCACATTATAGCATGGACTTATTACGAAATCTCTCCCAATTATTTACAATTTTCTTAATAATCGTAAATTTGCAAAGTTCTTTTTGTGCAACATGATACGAAAAAATGAGCATTCATTGAAAAGTCAACAATTTTTCCAATAAAAAAAGGATATTTCCTCTTTTTTCTTCGAAGAAATATCCTTAAATAAAGTCATTTTATGATAATCCGGTTCTTTCCAGATATGTTTGTAAATCAATGTCCCACTGGGCATAGGCTTCCTCACCTCTATGGTCTGGCAGATCATACGTCTGATCCAGATAATTGCCCAGCCATTCACTGACTTTCACAGAGCCTGTCAGGTTCACATGACCCTGATCGTAATAGTCCACCGCAGGGTCCAGACCTACCTGTGTGCGGATTTCCTCTGTGTCAAAATCCACATAATCCACCCCCTGTTCTGCTGCAAAGGCTTCCATGGCCTGACTCTTTTCATAAGTCCAGCTCATTTTGGGCAGGTGAAGCAGCACAACGTCAATGCCTTTTTCTTTGCACAAAGCAATAGATTTTTCTGTATATGCCAATGCACTTTCATCAAAAACCGCTGTTTCTCCTGTGGGTTCCATAAATCCATCAGGATATTCCTGCGGAGAAATATCCCGCAGGTAAACATGGCCTTTTTTAAAGGAATGCTGCAAAAGCGGTCTTGGTTCCGCATCTGCCAGATTCACTTCTTTCCACCGTTCATGGTAACGGAACAGTGGGAATATATAGGACAATGTGGTCTGGCGGTCATCTGCCGCTGTCACTTCCTGAATGATTTCCCATTTATAAGTAGAAAGTTTCATACCATCCATGGCACGGCGCATATCCCCTTCCTGTTCCGCATAATCGTAAGACTGGAACAGGTTGTCACAGACCAGCACCACCACTTCAGGATTCTGATATTCCAGAGATTCCGCCAAAAGTCCATAGCTGACAGAAGGTGCCTGCAATGCGGACGCTCTGGCATATCCTGTAAAGCCGTGGTCCTGATACATGAGCATGGAAGATACCCCACGCAAAAGCGGGCTGCTGCCGATATAAAGCACATCTAAGCTATCTTTCGGTTCATCATAAAAAGCATGAATTTCATTTGTTTCGTCGTCATCCCGGCGATACATCTGGGTGAACTGCCCAAACACCAGCACAAATACCAGACAGAAGGCAGAACAACGAGCAATGATATTGATTTTTTTACCCATATTCCTAGAACCCCCTGTAAATAAAGTCTGCTGCGTTATAGTTCAAACCGTAAACGCCGAAAATAATCAATGAAAATACTGCACACAGATACACTGCCCAACGGAAATACAAATTCTGTTTTGCCAATGTTTCCCGTACTTTGATGCCGCATTCCTGCATGATGCTGACAGCCAGCAATACCAGAGATGCCAATACCAATACCCACAAGTCTTTGCTGTCCAGACCAAGCTGGAGCAAACCGCCGTTAAAGAGAATGTCGGTATCCCAGTTCGCAATCATAGAGTGCATCATGGAAACGGAAATACTGAATCCTGCCGCTCTGGTGATGATTTTCCCTAAAGCTACCAGCACCAGTGTCCGCAGAATCTGGAACAGATGCCAGCTGAAGCACTTGGTATTGATATGGAGTTTTTCTGCCAGATTCCGCAGCGGTTCTTCAAACAAAATCCCCAGTACGATGAGGGTACCGTTGTAAAAACCAAAAGCAATATATTTCCACTCTGCCCCATGCCAGATACCGATGAGGAAGAAGATAATAAACTGGGGAATCAGTACAGGCAGCATTTTGCCGATATAGTTGCCCAGCACCTGACGGCCTTTTTTCCCTACTTTTGTAAAGAATTTAGACAAAGACAAGGGATAGAACACATAATCCCTAAACCATGCACCAAGGGTGATGTGCCATCTGCGCCAGAAGTCAGGGATGCTTGTTGCCAGATAAGGACGTTCAAAGTTTTTCTCCAAGTCTACGCCAAAAATCTGCGCCGCACCGGTAGCAATATCAATACCGCCGGAGAAATCCCCATAAAGCTGGATGCAGTATACCAAAGCTGCTACAGCGACATAAGTTCCACCGAATGTATCGGGGAATCCAAACACATTATCTACCAATACAGATGCTCTGTCAGCAATGACCAATTTCTTGAAAGCGCCCCAAAGCATGAGCTGTACGCCGAATTTGGTACGTTCATAGGAAAAATCATTTCCTTCAAACAACTGTTTGGACAGATGCTGGAATCGTCCGATAGGCCCCTGCACAATGGTAGGGAAAAAGGAAATGAACAGTGCCAGTTTCCCGATATTCTTCTCCGGCGCTACCTTTTCTCGGTAAACGTCAATGAGATAACCCATGGTCTGGAAGGTATAGAATGAAATACCCAGAGGCAAAAGGAAATGGAACACGGGCAGTTCCACAGGTGCGGAAATCTTCGCGAATAAAGCGTTCAGGTTTTCACTGACAAAGCCGGAATATTTCAGCACTGCCAGAATACCGAAGTTAAATACCAATGTAGGTACCAGAACCCGGCGTTTTTTCTTCGTGAAATCCGCTTTCCATGCCTTTTTGGCATCTCTGTCCAATTCTGCCTTCACGGCATTGTAAGCGGCTTTGTTTTCCGCCGCCATGTTTCCTAATTTCGTTGTTGCGATGTATGTGCTGATGGTTGTAGCAAACAGGTATACAAAGTACTTGACACCTGCGAAATAATAAAAGACATAATTAACCACCAAAAGCGTTACCCAACGGTAACGCTTCGGCGTTAAATAATATACAGCTACAGCCAACACCAGAAACATCACAAACTGCATAGATGTGAATGCCATAATGTTTCTCCCTGTGCTTGATTAGTCTTCCTGCAGTCTGGTTACCAGTGCCATGATTGCTTCAACGGAATTGAAGTTTTCGGGCACGATTTCGTCTGCACCGATTTCAATGTCGTAAGCGTCGCACAGTTCGCCAACCAGTGTTACGATGTCGAAGGAATCCAGTTCGCCGCTGTCTACCAGTTCTTTGTTGTCCTCAAAGTCTACGTCAGGTCTAATTTCTGCCAAGATTTTCAATAAGCTTTCCATGTCACATTATCCTTTCTTCTCTTTTATCATTACCGGAGCGATTCTGCCATCTGGCAGAAAGCCCAGCATTTCATACATTCTCTGTGCTGACGGGTTATCCGTCCGCACCCACAGCTGACAACGCAGTGCGCTGTCCTTCACCTGCCAGATCCAGTGTCTAACCAGCATTTTGCCGATACCCTTTCCTCTGGCTTCTTCTTTCACTGCCACCTGCCACAGAACAGAAACTTTCTTTTCCGGCCCAAAACGCAGGAAACCCAACATTTTGTCATCTTCCATGGCAACCAGCACTTCTTTTGCACAGATAGACGCCAGCAGCTCCTTTTTCTCCGGCAAAGCGGAGGTATAAGGCTCAAAGCTGTTCGCCATGATTTCCAGAATCTCATCTGCCTGAGATTCCACAGCAAACTTTGCTTCACGGGTAGCGGAAATGCCTTCCTGCATGGGCATCATAAGCCGTTTCCGCTCCAGATAAGGCACAAATCCAACTGCCTCCCAAGCGGATGCCTTTGGTTCCTGTCCTTTCCGTTCCAAGCAAACCTGCTCCAATACCAATGGTTTGTCCATTTCCGGTACAGCCACCGGCAAGGTACCTTTATCCAGAAAGAAATAAAAATCATAATGTTCTTTCTTTTCAAAAATCAGGTAACAGCCATGTTCAAAACGCATGACCATCCATTTTTTCGCTACCGGCAGATATTCTTCCTCCGGCAGAAAGAAATTGGTCATGGCCCGTTTGCTGTGCCAAGCCCGCAAAAGTGCTTCTAAAGTTTTGGTATCAGGAATTTTCTTGAACATAATACTCCCTCAATCGCAATCTGTCAATTTTTCCGTTGAGTGTCTGAGGCAGAGATTCCATCTGAATCATCACATTAGGGAACATGTATTTGGGTACTTTATCTCTGAGTTTCTTCAGAATATAAGCCTGTGTGGCTTCTGCACCGCAATAGAAAAGCACGATTTTCTGGGTATCGTTGTCATAAATGCAGGCTCCGTTTTCCACCAAGTCGATGGACAGCACTGCTGTTTCAATTTCTCCCAGTTCAATACGGTGTCCCATGTGCTTAATCTGATGGTCTTTTCTTGCAAGGAAAATGATTTCCCCATACTCGTTATATTTCGCAATATCGCCGGTTTTATAAATTTTTTCGGGATAGTAGGGATTCAGTGGATTCTGAATGAAGGCTTCTTCTGTCTTTTCGGGATTGTTATAATATCCCAATGCCAGACAGCGTCCTCTGACACAAACTTCCCCAGATTCTCCCGGTTCTGCCAGACGATTATCTTTCAATAAGAAAATGTCTGTATTCCGGCAGGCATGTCCGATGGGCAAAGGTTCATCATCGGCAAATTCTCTGTCTACTATATAATACGTACAGTCTACCGTGGTTTCTGTAGGGCCGTAAATATTGGCAAACATGGCATCTGGATAATGCCGCCGCCAGTAATTAAACTGTTTGGTAGGCATTGCTTCCCCTACAAACATGATTTTCTGCAAATGAGACGGACGCACCTTTTCCAGAGCGTCTGTGTTTGCAATGATACACAGTGCAGAAGGTACCCAGTCAATGTAATTGATTTTCTTTTCTTCCAGATAAGGAAGCAGTTTCACAGGGAAAGAGAAAAGCATCTTCGGGATGATTTCCATTCTTGCCCCGGTTTTCAACACCGCATAAATATCTTTGACGGAAGAATCAAAGTAAAAAGGCGCCTGATTGCCGATAACTTCTTTTTCTGTAATGGAAAAAGTTTCTGTATACCATTCTGTCAGGTTTACAACAGCCTGATGGCTGATGACAACCCCTTTGGGCACACCTGTGGAACCAGAGGTAAACAGCGCGTAAAGGGGATCTGTGTCGATGGCTTTCCGACGCACTTCCGCCAGCCCTTCCTCATTCACATTTCCTTCTGGAATTTCTTCCAGCACCAGCGTTTCTCCTGTGTAACCCAATGCTGCCGCCTGTTTTTTGCTTTTTTCATCAATAAGAAGCACCACAGGCTTCAATGTTTCAAATATGGAAAGAATCCGTTCTTTGGGCATGGTCACATCAATGGGCGTATAAAAATTCCCGCTGTAAACACAGCCCAGAAATGCCGCAATCATATCAGGTGTTTTATCGGTCATCACTGCCATGGGCGCGTTTTTCACACCATAAGACAATAAAGCGGAACCGATTTCTTTTGCCCGCTGCACCAACTGACCAAAAGTTTTTTCTTCCTTATCAGTTGCAAAAGCCACAGCGTCTGGCATGCGTTTTGCCGTTTCTTCCGCATATTCCAAAATATTTCTGATCATTTCATTCCCTCAATTCTGATTCTCTGCACATTCCATAAATCAGCGCAGTCTCAAAAGAGTATAACACCATCAGAAAATCAAGTCAACAAAAGACCTTGCTTCCCTCTTGATTCTATCTGTTTTTTAAGAAAAACAGCCTGTTTCCCAGTCTGCTCTGGACAGCTTCATGTCATAAAAAGGCCAATCTTCTCCCATACAAGGGTATGTTTTTGGTTCTTTTCCTTGCACTTCCTGAAAACTGCAGGCTGTATAGCAGGCTTTCGCCCTTGGATTATTCGCAAAAACCCCCAGCGTTACCTGTTGGATATGGTCATAGGAAAAGGCAAGTTTCAAAATTTCCTGCATCAGCTTTTTGCCATACCCCTGACCGCGCAGGTTTGTATCCAGAATAAGAAAGCCGATTCTTGCCGTTCCCGGTTCTTCCTTTAAAAAGCGCATAGTCAGATGTGCAAATATCCCCTGCTCATGAAAAGCCGTCAGTACATGATAATCTGCATCTGTTCCTTCTTTTTCATAATACTGCCGCAGATTTTCCGCTGTAATGGGATAGGTCCCCAAAAAGCCTGCGCACCACTGATAAAGCACCAGAGGACTGTCTACCCATGAAATGATTTTTTCCGCGTCTTCCGGTTGAAAAGCTCTCAACTGTATCATGCCATCCCTCCTTTTCCTTCTTCAGGCAAAATACGCAGTGAAACATTTGATTTCATCATAGCACGGAAACATTCCCTGTGACAATCTTCTCTATAAAAAAGAAGCCTTATACACGGGGATGTATAAGACTTCTTGGAATTGTATCATTATTGCTCTGTCTCTCGCATGGTCAGTGAAAAAGACTTTGCACAAACAATACCGATGATTTCTATCGGTATTGAGTATACCATACCGAAAAGCAGAAAACAATGTTTTTTTCTTTAAATACTTTCCAATGCCTGTGCCAGATCCGCAATAATATCATCCACATGCTCAATCCCAACAGAAAGACGAACCAAATCGGGGCCTACGCCAGCCGCCACCAGTTCGGTATCTGTCATCTGACGATGGGTAGAAGACGCAGGATGCAGGATACAGGTTCTTGCATCAGCCACATGTGTAGCAATGATGATTCGTTCCAGTTTTGCCATAAAGGCTTCTGCCGTTTTTCTGCCGCCTTTCACGCCGAAAGAAATAACGCCGCAGGTACCGTTGGGCATATATTTCTGTGCACGTTCATGATATTTGTTGCCTTCCAGTCCGGCATAATTTACCCATGCAATCTTTTCATGACTATTCAGGAATTCTGCTACTTTCTGGGCGTTCTGACAATGACGTTCCATACGCAGTGCAAGAGTTTCCAGCCCCAGATTCAGCAGATACGCATTCATAGGTGCAGGTGTGGAACCTAAATCACGCATAAGCTGTGCTGTTGCTTTTGTGATGTAAGCCCCTTCTTTGCCAAAGCGTTCCGCATAGGTAATGCCGTGGTAAGAATCGTCTGGTGTTGTCAGTCCGGGGAATTTATCTGCATGTGCCTGCCATTCAAAGTTGCCAGAATCCACAATACAGCCGCCGACGGTTGCATCATGACCGTCCATATATTTTGTAGTGGAATGAGTTACAATATCCGCACCCCATTCGAAAGGACGGCAGTTAATAGGAGTTGCAAACGTATTATCCACAATCAAAGGTACGCCGTGGGCATGAGCGGCTTTTGCAAAACGTTCAATATCCAGAATCACCAGTGCAGGGTTTGCAATGGTTTCCCCGAATACCGCTTTGGTATTGGGCTGGAAAGCTGCTTCCAGTTCTTCATCAGAACAATCAGGATCAACAAATGTAAAGGAAATGCCCATTTTCTTCATGGTAACGGCAAAAAGGTTATAAGTACCGCCATATACAGTGGAGGAAGATACCACATGGTCCCCCGCCTGACACAGGTTGAATACGGCATAGAAGTTTGCCGCCTGACCGGAAGAAGTCAGCATTGCCGCTGTGCCGCCTTCCAGAGCACAAATTTTCTGTGCTACCCAATCGCTGGTGGGATTCTGCAAACGTGTATAGAAATACCCTTCTGCTTCCAAATCGAACAGCTTACCCATTTCTTCGCTGCTGTCATACTTAAATGTAGTGCTCTGGACGATGGGCAGCAGTCTGGACTGTCCGTTTGTGGGTACATAACCTGCCTGAATACATTTTGTTTCCAATCTCAAATCTTTCATGTTTGTTCCTCCTTTGTATTAAGCCTGAATGTCATTGATATGATAAGGTGTTTCCTGATATACGAAGTAGTTCAGCCAGTTAGAATAAAACAGGTTGGCATGGGCTTTCCAGCGCATCAAAGGTGTCTGTTTGGGGTCATCCTCTGGGAAGTAGCCATAGGGCAGCTGAATGGGAAGTCCTTTGTCCAAATCCCGATAAAATTCTTTTGCCAGAGAGTCTGCGTCATACTCAAAATGTCCTGTCAGGAAAATCCGTCTGCCAGATTTATCGGCAATGATATGAGGTCCGGCACCTGCAGATTCCGCCAGAATTTCCAGATCATCCACTTTGCGGATATCTTCTCCCCTCACTTCTGTATGACGGGAATGGGGGCAATAAAAAGCTTCGTCAAAGCCTCTCATGAGGACATGATCCTTTTTCTCTACCTGATGGGAGTAGATACCGAATTTCTTCGCCGGCAAGCTGTATTTGGGAATGTCATAGAAATAATTCAGTGCCGCCTGTGCGCCCCAGCAGATATGCAGCACACTGAACACATGGCTTTTTTCCCATTCCAGTATTTCGCACAGTTCCGGCCAGAAATCCACATCCTGAAAATCATAATTCTCAATGGGTGCACCGGTGATGATGAGCCCATCAAATTTTTGGTCTTTCACATCGTCAAATGTTTTATAAAAAGCGTCCAGATATTCTGAAGCAGTATTTTTCGCATTATGGCTTTTCATCTGCAGCAATTCAATTTCTACCTGCAAAGGTGTATTGCTCAGCAGACGCATAAGCTGCACTTCCGTTTCAATCTTGTTTGGCATCAAATTCAAAATGGCAATGCGCAGAGGGCGAATATCCTGATGTACTGCCCGATAAGGATTGACAACAAAAACATTCTCCTTGCGCAGCACATCAAATGCTGGAAGTTCTTCATTGATAATCAGTGGCATAAATTCATCTCCTTTGTGTTTTTCCTCGGAGTGCAAGCCACAAAGCAATAAAAAAACGGCTCGCATCCTCCGAGCCGTTTGTAAAAATCAGTTTTGTTTCAAAGCATCTCAGAACGATTGCAAGTAACTTATGAACATCACAAAAAGCATGCACATCATCATGCCCATGCTCATCATCATATCCATATGCAGTTTTCCAACAAATGTAAATTTCTGCATGTCGAAAACTCCTGTCCGTCGTCTGTGATCTTTTGCCCATTGTAACGCGACCTTTTTCATCTGTCAACACTTTTTTTCTAAATTCTTATGCACTTTATCTTGCATAAAGACTACTTTTCTGCTATGCTATTGCGTATAAGTAAATCTGAATATCCCAAAGAGGAGATGTATGCAACCATGTCTATTGAAAAAGTTAAAGCTTATCTGAAAGATATGAATTGTCCCAAGGAAGTATTGGAATTTGCTACCTCCAGTGCAACTGTAGAACTGGCAGCAGAAGCAGCCGGCGTCATTCCCGCCCGGATTTCCAAAACACTCTGCCTGATGTCTAAGGAAGGACCCATCGTCATTTCCGTTGCAGGGGACGCAAAAATCGATAACCGCAAATTTAAAGACACCTTTGGTCTGAAGGCAAAAATGCTTTCTCCCGAAGAAACACTGGAAGCAACCGGACATGCTGTCGGCGGCGTTTGTCCTTTCGCACTGCCGGAAGGTACCCGTGCAGCGTTCGTTAAAATTACTGTTCCGGAAGATACCAGTGCATACGTCGATATCACTGTGAATGGCTTCCTGATTGCTCCCAAGGGCTTTGTCTACAACGGCCAGCAGCCTGCCATGGAGCGGGATGACATCGCCGCGCCTGTGGTGAAGGATGATGGCGCCACTTATCAGATGCTGGATTTGCTGAGCGACCGGTATGCCTCCACTCGCCTGGTGAAGAGTGGCACCTTGGCCTCCACGCTGGTGGATGCCGACTGGATGGACCAGGCTTATCTGACCGGGCAGATCACTGCGCCCAAGGGGGTCAAGGTGGAAATCACCGATCCCGACGGCGGCAGCTACGTCATCCCCGTAGAAGGGCCCACCCTGGGCGAGATTGACCGGGAAAACAAGCTGGCTGTACAAAATGTCATTGCCAGTGGACAGAACTCCGGCGAGGAGGGCGTGAATCTCTTTGACGGCGACCGTGGCTCCAAGTGGTGCACCGGCAGCAACGGCGCTTGGGTTGGCTTTGAGCTGGAGCAGCCTGTGGTTCTGGGTGAGTGGTATACACTCCACGCCGGACAGGAGGGCTCTTCCTTCATCACCTCCGCTTACCGCCTCCAGGTTTTGAATCCCGAGGTCTTGTCGGAGGAAGATTATCTGGCTATGGACGAAAGCGGCAAGCGCTCCGCCCTGCGCAACGGC